>JAIVGU010000284.1 GCA_020201445.1 Halobacteriales archaeon | reverse complement strand
CCAGCAGCCGCCCCAGCTTGGCCACCTCGGCGTCGCGGGCGACCTTGGCGACGATGCTGGCCGCGCCGACGACGGCGTGGTGGAGGTCCGCCTTGTGCTGGCTCAAGACCTGGGTGTTGGGGACCGCCCACTGGATGCCCGCGCCGAAGCGCTCCGCGTCCACGTCGGCGGCGTCCACGTAGAGGCGCCTGGCGTCGAGGCAGCGCGCGATGTCGCGGAAGCGCTCCAGCTCGATGTCGTTGAGGCTGCGGCCCTGGCGGCGCTCGGCGTCCAGGACGTCGGCCGGCACGATGCGGACCTCGATGCGGACCCCCTTCTCGGCGCGCAGGGCGCGGTCGAGCGCGCTGCGGCGGTCGGGGGTGAGCTTCTTGGAGTCGGTGCAGCCGAGGCGCTTGGGGAGGCCGGGGTTCGTGACCGCCACGCCGGCGACGACGAGGGGGCCGAGGACCGGGCCGCGGCCGGCCTCGTCGATGCCGCCCAAGGCGAAGGCCGGCAGGGCAGGGCCGGGGGCCGGGACGGCGGGCTCTGGCGGCGATTCGGGGAGGAGGAACGGGAGCGGCGGCGCGATGCCCTCCGTTGCTCTGGTGCGCCGCGCCACGGGAGGCGACCACCCGCTTCCCCTGCATGAAGCCATCGCCGCCGGAAAGGCAAGGAGGACGATGCCCGCCTTGGCCGCGAAAGACGCGAAGTCCGCGGAAAACGCTCTTTCGTGGGTGTCGCGCCCTTCGCGGTCCCGTCGGGGAGTGCAAAGCGCACGGCTAAGGCAGCCGCAGCGATGGCGGGCCGATGCGCCGCCCGGGCCTGCCGCTCGCCCTCCTGGCCCTGCTGCTGGCGGGCCTCCCGGCCACGGGGCAGGTGGAGAGCTGGGGCGTGGCGCCGGGGGTGGTGGAGGTCAATGGCGCGCAGCCGGGGCAGGCCTACCTTGCCAAGGTGCAGCTGCAGAACCAGTTCGACTCCGAGGCGCAGGTCACGGTGGAGCGCAGCGGCGAGGCGGGCGGCTGGACGACGCTCGACGCGCCCAGCAGCTTCACGCTCGCGGCCCGCTCGTCGCGCGACGTCACGCTCACCATCGCCGTCCCCGCCGCGCAGGGCCCCGGGCGGGCAGACGGGCAGGTCACCTTTTTCCGCGAGCCCGACAGCACGCCCAGCGGCTCCGGCGCCTCCACCCGCCGGGGGGCCGGCGTCCTGCTGCACGTCGACGTCGGCGGCACCGCTGTCGAACGTCTCACGTGGTCGCTGCCGCGGGCCGAGGACGCCGCGGAGGGCGCCGACGCCCACGCGTTCGCCACGGCGCGCAACGAGGGCAACGTCCGCACCACCGCCCGCCTCCTCGGCGAGGTCCTGCCGTTCGAGGGGAGCGAGGTGCTGCGCAACGGCACGGGAGCCTTGAGCGTCCGCCCCGGCGAGCAGGGGGAGGTCCAGGTGACGTTCAAGGCGGGGCTGCCGGTGGGGCAGTACCGCGTCCACCTGCACGCCGACGGCCTCGACGCGACCCTGCCGTTCAAGGTGGTCCCGCCCGGCACGCTGCCTCCCGACGGCACGCTCAAGGCCATCCTGCACCCGGACCGCGCCACGGCGGGGCAGCCGGTCCGCATCGACGCCTGGTTCCAGAACACGGGGGCCCAGCCCATCCGGGGCGCCGTGTTCAAGGGCGAGGCGCGCAAAGGTGGCACGCTGCTCGCGCCGCTGCAGTCGGACGCCCTCGCCGTCGCTCCGGGGCAATCCGTGAACCTCACCGTCTACTGGACGCCGCCCGCGTCAGGGACCTACACCTTGGCGGGCACAGTGCTCTACGACGGCTTCCTCACGCCCGAGTCGCAGAGCCTGCTGAACGTGGATGCGGCCGAGTCCGCCCAGTCGCTCGGCTGGTGGTGGCTCGCGCTGCTAGCGCTCCTCGTCGCGTTGGCGGTGGCCGCTTGGGCCTGGAAGCGCAGGAAAGAGCGGCGAGCCCCGCCCCGCCGCCCACAACCGTGAACCACGGATTCCACGGATGACACGGATTCCAGTTGCATCCGCGGGAATCCGCGTCATCCGCGGTTCAAGTGGGAGCCGACCTAACCGCGGATTTCGCGGATGGCGCGGATTCAAGGGTCCGTGCAATCCGTGGTTCAGGCGGTATGCGAAGCGATGACCTTGACCTCGCTCAAGCGGCGCAACGCGTTCCGCGCCGGGCACGACTCGTCGAGGCCGCCCAGCCGCAGCAGGTCGTCCGGCGTGAGCGCGGCTAAGTCGGCCTTGTCCACGCCGGCGGCGCGGCCGTCGACGACGTGGGCGCGGCGCACGACGCCGATGCGGGCCCCCGCGCCGTCGTCGAAGAGGACGAGCCTCACCGTGGCGCACTCGCCCGCAGGACGCGGAGCACGTCCGCCGTCGCGACGACGGTGGCGAACTCGCCGTGCAGCTCGGCCAGCGCCAGGTCGTGCGCCACCTGGGCGTCCACCTCGGCGCCGGAGAGCAGGCGCTGCGGGAACGTGGCGCAGGCGTCGCCGGCCACGTAGGCGGTGTAGCCGAGGTTGCCGGCCATGCGGGCGGTCGTCGCGACGCAGTAGTTCGTCTGGATGCCGCACAGCACAAGGGTGCGCCGGCCCTCGCGGTCCAGCCGCTCGCCGAGGCCGGTGCCGATGAAGGCCGAGTGGACGGACTTCGCGAACACGGGCTCGCCCGGGCGCGGCGCCGTCGCGGGGCGGAACGCGTTGCCGGGCAGCCCAGGCCGGAAGACGGAGCGCGCCTCCCGGGAGTCGTGCCGGACGTGCCACAGCGCGCGGCCCGCCGCCCGCCATGCCGCCTGCAGCGCGGCGGCGTTGGCGTCGACGGCGGGGTTGTTGCGGCCGGGGAACCCGTCGAAGCCCTGCTGCATGTCGATGGTGAGGAGCACCGCGTCGGGAGGAAGGGCCAGCGCCGGCGCGGGGCGGGAGGCGAGCGCGGGCGGCGTCGCGGCGGGCATCGCCGCACTAATCCACCAGGTACGGGTTCTGCACGGTGCGCTCGCCGGTCGGGTGGGACCTGTCGCCCCCGCTCTGAGAGCGCTCGATGCTCTCGAATAGGGCGCGGAAGTTGCCCTCGCCGAAGCCTTGGTCGCCGTGGCGCTGGATGACCTCGTAGAAGAACGGGCCCGCGGCGGCCTCGTTGTAGAGGAGCGCCGCCTCCTGCATGAAGATCTGCAGCAGGTAGCGCCCGTCGCGGCCGTCGACCAGGATGCGGCGCCGGCGCAGCTCCTCGATGTCCTCCTTGAGGTTCGTGACGGCGCGCTCCGCGAGGCGGGCGGGCAGCATCCTGTAGTAGGCGTCGGGGGTGTCGAGGAACTTGAGGCCGGCCTGCGCCATCTGGGGGATGACGTCCATGATGGCGCGGGTGGAGAAGGCGATGTGCTGCACGCCGGCGCCCCGGTTGTCCTCGACGTACTTGGCGATCTGGCTGGCGTAGTAGTTGGGCCGCAGCGGCTCGTTGGTGGCGAGCTTGACGTTGCAGCTCGGGTCCCACATCACGACCGACTGCAGCCCGCTGCCGCCGGCCATGTCGGGCTTGCTGTCGCGGGTGTGGAAGCGGATGTCCCAGAAGTGCTCGAAGCCCAGCACGTCGCGGGTCCAGTGGACGAAGCTGCGCATCTCGCGGGTGTTGGAGGTGACGTGGTCCATGTGGGTGAAGCGGTGGCGGTTGCGGCCGGGGCTGCCGACGATGGGGCTCAGGCGCGGGTCGACGGCGCCCTGCGTCTTCTCGCCGGGGGCGTCCTCGGCGGCGACGGGGCCCTCCTTCTCGAGAAAGCGGTATTCGACGTCGCCGAGCGGGGTGGCGATGGCGAACCAGCGGTAGCCGGGCCTGCCCTGGACCTCGCCGAGGACGTTGGTGCCGCGCTGCTCCAGCG
>JAIVGU010000283.1 GCA_020201445.1 Halobacteriales archaeon | reverse complement strand
GGCAAGGCGCCCACGGAGGCGCAGGTCGCCGCGGCGGGGCGTGTCGCCGGCCTGCGGCAGGCGGCGACGGGCGTGCGGTTCTCGGAGACCCACGTGGCGATGCGGCTCGCGCGCCCGGCCTAGGAGTGGTTCAAAGAGAGCGGTGTTTTTGGGGCTTGCGAGCCGCGAAACCACGATTCACGGATTTGCACGGAGATTGAATCCGCGTCCTCCGTGCAATCCGTGGTTTGGTCGGGCCGGCGCCGAACCACAAGCCGGAGGGCGTGAAACTTCTAGCGGCCGCCGAGGTGGGAGTGGAAGCCCTTGCCGGCGCGGAACTTGACCTTGGTGCTGGCGGGCTTGGGCTTGGTGACGTAGGGCGCGCCCGTGAAGGGGTTGGTGGCCTTCTGGCCGCCCTTCTGCGCCGGGCGGACGGTCTTCGAGAAGGCGCCGACGCCGGTGATGGTGACGCGGTCGTTGCGCTTGAGCAGCTTCGCCACGCCCTCGAACGTCGCGTTGACGGCGGCGCGGGCGTCCTTGCGGTTCAGGCCCGTCTGCTCCGCGACGTACTCGGAGAGGTGCGTGGTCTTCGCGCTGGACTTGGAGCCGGACGGCTTCGCTGCCATGATGCCCGGGAACCGGTCCCTGTTGATGAGCGCACGGGCTGGGGCAGGCGCGGCGGAACCCTCATGCCACCGCGGCCGCAACCCGGGGCCATGGCGCCGCCGACCCACAGGCCATCCCGCGTCCGCCGCAAGGCCCCCCACGCCACCAAGGCCCCCACCTTCCGCCGGGGGGACCACGTGGAGTGGAACTCGGAGGCCGGCCGGGTGGCCATGCACAAGGGAGCAGCGCTGCGGAAGGTCTAGGGGCCGGACTCCCGCACCTCGATGTCGTCGACGAAGTAGCCGGCGAGCGTCCCCTCGCCGCAGGCGGGGGCCAGGGGGGTGTCGCCGCCGCACCAGTCCGCCTCGAAGCGGAACAGGAGGTCGACGGTGCGCCCGGCGCGGCTTGCGAGGTCGACGCGCACCTCCGTCCAGCCGGGCGACGGCGTGTCCGTCGAGCCCAGCGTCTCCAGTTGGCCGTCCACCAGGAGGCCCCAGGAGAACTCGTCGCCGCTGTGGGCCTCGGAGTCGCCCTTGTAGAAGAAGCGCCACTCCGGCTTCTGCAGCCCGGCGAGGTCGAGGGTGGGGGCGTGCAGGTCGTAGATGGCCTGGTCGTGGTAGCGCCCCGCCGCCTCGTCCTGGAACGTCCAGCTCCGGCTCCCGCTGTGCGCCTCCTTGCCGGAAGGATGCCACTCCCCTGCGCCGGGGCGGTTGCCCACGCCGGGGTCGAGCCAGGTGCGCGCCCTCCACTCGCTGGCGGACTCCGCGTCCTCACGCAGCACGACCTTAAGGGCGGGAGCCGGGCCGGGGGTGTCCGGGTCTGGAGTGGGCGGGCCCGTCGGGTCCGTGGAGTCCGTTGCAGGTTCCCCAGCACACCCCGACAGGAAGACCCCGAGCAGGGCAAGGCTGGCCAAGGCCACGCGCACGCCTCAACGCCGCCCTCGGGCTACATAGCGATTGCCGCCGGCGTGTCGCTGCCTCGTCCAAAAAAGTGGAGCAGGGCCGTTTGCGCCGCCGGTCATGGACGCCCCGCGCGCAGGCGTGGGCGCGGGGTCAAAAGCCGCAGCGGACTCTGGCCATGCATGATTGGCCGCGTCTCGGCTGCCTTCGCCTTGGCCTGGGCCGCAACCTCCATGGTCGTGGGGCCGGGCGGGGCCGCCTTCGTGCGCCTGGCCGGCAACGAGGCGGCGGCCGGGGTGTTCGTCGCCCTGTTCTACGTCGGCGCGGCGGTGGGCGGCTGGGGTGGCGGCCACCTGATGGACCGCGTGGGCCGCCGGCCCGTCGTCGTGGCGGGATACGTCCTCGGCGCCACCGGCTACATCGTCGCGGGCTGGGCGCAGCACGCGGGGGCCCTCGCCGCCTTCGTCGCGGGGACGCTCCTGCTGGCCGCCGCGTCGGGGGCCCTGACGCTGGGCCGCCTCGCGGTCGCCGAGGCCGTCGAGCCGGCGCGGCGGGGCCGTGCGCTCGCCATCCTGCAGGCCAGCGCCACGGCGGGCGCCGTCGTGGGGCCGCTCCTGCTCATCGCCGCGCCGCGCCTGCCCATCCCCGCCGGGTCGTCGCCGCTCGACGTCGTGTGGTGGGTCGCCCCGCCGCTGCTGCTCGCGGGCGCGGCCCTGGTCGGCACCGGACCCGCTTGGCCGAGGTGGACCGCGCCGGGGCCGGTGGCCACGCAGCCGGGCTCCAGCGCGCTGTGGCCCGCGGTCGCCACGCTGGTGCTGGTGCAGGCGGCCATGGTCGCGGTCATGGCCGTCGCGGGGCCCGTCGTGCTGCACGCCGGCCACGGCGCCGACGCCATCGGCGCGGTGGTGCTGCTGCACTTCGCGGGCATGTTCGGCCTCAGCCTCCTCATCGGCCGCGTCGCCGACCGCCGCGGGCGGCCGTTCACCATCGCGTGCGGCTGGACCCTCTTGGCCGTGGGCGGCGCAACCGTCGCGTTCCTGCCTGGCCTGCCCGGCTTCGCCGTGGGCCTGATGCTCGTCGGGTTCGGGTGGAGCTTCGCCTACCTGGGCGGGACGGCGATGTTTGCCGACCGCGCGCCGCCGCAGAGCCGCGCCCGGCTGCTCGGGCGGATCGACCTTGCGGCGTCGCTGCTGGCGGCAGCGACCGCGGCGGGGGCGGGCGTCCTGTTCGCGCGGCACGGGCTCCTGGCCCTCGGGCTGGCGGCGGTCGCCATCGCCCTGTGCGGCGGGCTGGTGCTGGCGGCGGTGGGAATGCCTTGGCGGAGGCGGAGCCCGGGCGAGGGCTGAGCCTGCGCGCAGGGCCGGGACGGCTCCCGAGGCGCGAACCGGCAGGCAGGGACGAAGGGATGCGCCGCTGGCACGGCGTGGGCTGCCGCGGCCCTCAGGTGTATCTCGCCTCAAGCTCGGCGAAGAACGCCTTGAAGAGTTTCACGAAGCCGGCCTCGGTCAACTGGATCTCGTCGCCCGGCTTGAGCTTCAGCACGGAGGTCTCCGGCGGGAGCTTGATGCCGGAGCCGGCGGACATCGGCCACCCCGGCAGCTTGTCCACCTGCAGCCTGCCGCCGTTGAGCAGGAGCGAGTTGCACAGGACCCGGACCTCGTTGAGCGGGTTGCCGTCCTTGCCCTCGGCGCCCGTGAGCCGGTGGACGAACAGGTAGTCCAGGAGAAGGACCTGGCCGTTGAAGAAGCGCGCCTCGAACTCCTTGGGCGCCGACTTGCCGAGCGCCTTGCGGTAGGCCTTGAGGTCCGCGTCCACCCTGGCGCGGCAGGCGTCGATGTACTCCTGCGGGTAGGCCTTCATCCCGAGCATGGTCACGTCCCGGATGGGCGGCGCAGGACTTCAGCCAAGCGGTCCCACGCCACCCGGGCCCCGGCCTCCGCGCCATACTGCACCATGCCGTCGCGCTCCTCCTTGGAGCCGCAGAGGTTGGTCAGCGTGAGGTGGGTCTTGCCGTCCCGCTCCGCGAGTTCGACGGTCGCGACAATCTCCCGCCCCGGGTTCGCCTCGGCCACGAACGTGTAGACCAGGCGGGTCACGGGCTTGACCTCGCGGTAGACGCCGCGGAACGCCATCTCCGGGCCGTCGCCGCTGCGCTGCACGAAGCGCCACTCCCCGCCGGGCCGGACATCCATCCGGTCGACGCGGATGCTGCTGCCCTTGTTGGCCCACCACAGCGGGACCAGCTTCGGGTCGGTGTAGGCGGCGAACACCCGCGCCGCGGGCGCGTCGAAGGTGTACTCGAGGACGAACTCGCGGTCCGAGACCGCCCGCAGGCTTCCGGTATTCTTGGTCGGGGTCATGGTCGCACCTTGCGCTTCGCCTTGGCATCCGTCTCGACGAGGGCGGCCAGCCGCCGGACGCGGTCCAACTGGTCGTGGGCGTAGCGCCGCATCCAGGCGTCAAGCTGCCGCAACGGCTCCGGGCGCAGCGAGTAGATGCGCCGCTGGCCTTCGGCGCGGGCGGTGACGAAACCGGCCTCCTGCAGGATGCGCAGGTGGCGGGAGACACCAGGCTGGTGGATTGCCACCGCCTCCACAAGGTCGCCCACCGAGCGCTCCCCGGCGTGCAGCACCTCGACGAGGCGGCGCCGTGTCGGGTCGGCGAGGACGGTGAAGACGTCGGCGGAGGCCATGGACATTCTATCGCGTTTGGTGTATATACATGTATGGTGATGTGATGACGACTGCGCGCCTTCAAGCGACACTGCATCACCCATCTGCTTCCGGGGGGCAAGCAATGGCGCGGTGCAGCGAGCGGGGGCCGTTTGAAGGTCTCCCCGATGAACGGCAATCGTCACCACTTCCAGTCAAAAAGTCACAAGCCCCGAATGCGCAACGACGTGCGATGAGGCGGCCAAGAAGTCTAAAGTGGAACCCATTGGTTCCGTTTTTCCGTGACGCGAAGCCTGGAGCACGAAGCCGAGTACCCGCACCCCGTCGACAACGTCTGGCGGCGCCCCCCACGTTTTGTTGTTGGTTGCTAAAGTGTGCGGTCCAGGGCCAAGTTGCGTGGTGGATGCCATTCCGAAGGCTGTGCAGTGGGCGGTCGACAACCGCGCCCAAGTCATCAGCCTCAGCCTGGGATCCCAAGGCAGCCTCTCGTTTCTTGACAAGCAAGGCACGCAGCAGCGGGAGCTCACCGATGCCA
>JAIVGU010000001.1 GCA_020201445.1 Halobacteriales archaeon | reverse complement strand
CGACCAGCGGGTCCGTTTTGATGGCTGCCAGCACGTCGTGGCAACTGACTCCCCGCATCATGAGGTCCATGAGGACCAAGTCCGGCAGGTCCCGGCCACTGGCCAACGCCTTCCAAAGCAGCGCCACCACGTGACTGCAGTCATCGAGCTCCGTGATGCGCACGCCAGGCGCCACGGCGTGGAACGCCTTGCGAAACAATGCCATCTGGTCCGGCTCGTCCTCGACCAGCAGCACGTGGAACGGGGACGCGCTCGTTTTGTCCGCGTTTTCCTTGGCCTGCTTGCCTGGATTCGGCCGCTTTGGCCTATGTGCCCGGACCTGCCGGGCAATCATGCGGCCGCCTCCTTCGGCAAGGCGGGCAGGAGGAAGCAGAACGTGGCGCCCTTGCCGGGCACGGATTCGACCCAGATGCGGCCGCCATGGCTCTCGACGATCTTCTTGCAGATGGCCAGCCCCAGCCCCGTGCCGGGGTACTCCTTCTTGGTGCGCACGCGCTGGAAGAGGCGGAACAGCCGCTTCTGGTCCTTCGCTTCGATGCCGATGCCGTTGTCCCGCACGGAGATCTGCCACGACGCGCCGCTGCGCGCCGCGGACACGTGCACCGTCGGGGGGGCCTCACTCCGGAACTTCACGGCGTTGGCCAGCAGGTTCTGGAACAGCTCGACCAACTGGGAGGGTTCACCGGCCACCATGGGCAAGGATTCCTGCGTCACCGTGGCGCCGGTCTTCTTCAGGGTCACGCGCAGGTTCTGCTCGGCCTCCTCGAGGATTTTCGCCAAGGCCACAGGGGCCGTGGGCTGCTCCTTGGATTGCAGCTTGGCATACGCCAGCAGGTCGTGGATGAGTCGCTGCATGCGCGCGGCGCCACCCACCGCCTTCTGCAGGTACGCGGTCTCCTCGGCATCGAGGCGGTCGCCAACCTGTTCCTGGAGCAACTGGAGGTAACTGGCCACCATCCGCAGCGGCTCGCGCAGGTCGTGCGAGGCGACGCTGGCCAGCTCCTCGAGCTGCGCGTTCGAGGCGGCCAGCTTCCTCGCGGTCGCCTCCAGGGCCGTGTGGATCTGCTGCGCAACCGTGACGCGCTCCTTGCGCTCGGAAATGTCAGTGTACGCGAGGACAACGCCGTCCACGGTCTTCCCCCCTTCCCTCCAGTAGGGGCGCACGGCAATCTCGTACCAGCGGCGGGGTCGGTGCGCAGCAGCTCGAGGTAATCGGCCAGGCTGCGCGCTTTGGTGAGGGCCATGCGCCGCTCGACGCGCCGCCGGATGCTGTTGACCTTGTAGTGGCGGTAGTCCACCCCAGTGGCGCTCACCAGCACGTCGAGCACGGCGTCGAAACGCTGCTGCTCGCTGGAGCGTGCCGACCTGCGCGCCGAACGCGTCTTGCCACGAGACCGGAGGGCAGCATCCACGATCTGCCGACCAATCTGCCGGGGTACGCGGCGGTGGCCTCGTCCTGCGCGAACGTGGTGCCGCCGGCGGCGCGGATGGCGCGGATGCCCAGCGCGCCGTCCGTGTTCGTGCCGGACAGCACGACGCCGACGGCGCGCGCTCCCTGGTCGGCGGCTAGGGAGCGCAGGAACGCGTCCACCGGCATGCTGGGCCCTCGGCTGGGCCGGGCGGCAAGGCAAAGCCGGCCTCCCTCGATGGTGAGGATCGCGTTCGGCGGCATGACGTAGACGTGCCCGGGTTGGACCAGGACGCCGTCCTGGGCCTCCGCAACCACCATGCGCGTGGCGCGGGCCAGCAGGCCGGTGAGGACGCTCGCATGGCCTGGGTCCAGGTGTTGCACGACGATGATGGCGAGCTCCTTGCCCGCCGGCACGGCGCGCAGCATCTTGGTGAGGGCATCCAAGCCGCCGGCTGACGCGCCCACGCCCACCACGGCGGGGGGAGTCCGGGGGGCCACGGCTTTGGCTTGCGCGGCCTTGGCCGGCGTGGCTGGTTGCAGGGTCTTTGCGGGGCCGGGCACGTCAGGTCTCGTTTCCTTTCGCTGGCCGGTTCGAGTGCCAGCCTGGGGCGAGGAAGATGCTGCACATTGATGCACGGCGTATAAGAGAAGCGGGAAGGGGGAGAACGGCGCGCGCGGCAAGCGGCGTCCGATGTCCATCACAAGGGGAAATGCTATTGCGTGCCGAACCTTCCATTTGCTTGGCGCGCGGTCCGCGGGGTTGCCTCGCGACGACGCCCCTTTCATCCAACCACCTGGAGCCCGCATGAAGCCCACTCCGCCGACCCTGCACGTCCTTCAAATCGACGACAACCCGGACGACATCGCCATCGTGCAGAAGGCGTTCGAGGCCGCGGGGCCCGTGCGTTTCACTTCCTTGGGCGACAGCACCCAACTCCTGCCGAGGTTGCGGGGCAAGGGGCCCCGCATGGAGCGGCCCCATGTAATCCTCCTGGACTTGGGCATGGCCAAGATGAGTGCGAACGAGGTCCTGGTCGCCCTGAAGAAGGATTCGAAACTGCGCTCCATCCCCGTGGTCATCTTGTCAGGCCGGGACGTGGAGCCTGATGGGCTGCTGAACGGCGAGGCGGGGGCGCACGCCTTCGTTGCCAAGAGCGACGACTACGCGCAGCTGAAGACCAAGGTCGCTTCCATCTACCAGTACCTGAGCCGCACCGTGCTGCTCCCTGAGCATGACGGCTAGCCGAATGCCACGAGGGGTTCTCTCCTCGCCTTGGCAGCAATAAAGTCGCAGGCTACGCCATCTTCCTCCTCGACCCCACTGGCCATGTGCAGACCTGGAATCCTACGTTTGACCAGGGCTTGGCGCCCTTGCGGTTGGCACCTTTCGTTGCCTTCTGGCACCACGGTCAAGTTCGTTGGCTCCGGGCCGCCCGGACCAGGGCCGGAAGCGGGCAATAACTTGACCTACGGCGCAAGCAAAGCGCGATGTTTTCCCTGGATTGGAAGTATCGCGCCCGCTAGAGAGTATCGTGGCGCGTTTGTTCATAGCGGGGGATAGATTTGAACTATCGGTCTACGGGTTATGAGCCCGTCGGGATTTCCTGGCTACCCCACCCCGCTGGAATGGTGCGGCTCCCGCTGCCGCGCAGGTCGTCGCACAGGGGTGGGTGATATGAACGCGCCGGTGGCCGGACGCGTTCCTGCGCCTGTCCGCGCCTCGGTCCGGGCGTGCCTCTGACCCAAGCGTTCATGCGCGGGTTTCCTGTGGCGCGGCCATGGTCCGGCATGGGGTCGCGTGGCTCATCGCGGGGACGGCCGGCGAGGGGCTTGAGTCGGGGGGCGAGACGTTCGCCCGGGCGTTGGCGGCGCTGGGGTACCGGCCGACGACGCAGCGCGACTTCCCGAGCCGTATCCGGGGCGGGGACACGACGTTCACGGTGCGCCTGACGCCGGACGGCCGCCTCGTGCCGCCGGAGCGCATCGACCTGGCGCTGGTGTTCAACGCGACGGTGCTGCCGCGCATCGACGCGCGGATGCACGCCGACGGCCTGCTGCTGCTCGACGAGGGCGCGGCGGAGGGGTTCGTGCCGAAGGCGGGTTACACGGTGCAGCATTTCCCGTTCACGGCGCTGGCGCAGAAGGTGGGCCTGCCGCGGGCGAAGAACATGGTCGCCCTGGGTGCCTCGGCGGCGCTGCTCGGCGTCGACCTCGCCACGCTGGGCGCGTCCATCCGCGAGCAGTTCGGCAGCAAGGGGGAGAAAGTTGCAGAACAGAACCTGGCCGCGATGCAGGCGGGTCATGCGGAGGCAGCCGCCCGCTTCGGCAACGAGCCGCGCTTCGCCACGCCGACGCCGTCGCACGCCCCGGCGCTGTTTCTGTCCGGCAACGAGGCCGCCGCGCTGGGGGCCTTGGCCGCCGGCTGCCGCATCGCGGCGGCCTACCCCATCACTCCCGCGAGCGACATCCTGGAGTACCTCACGCCCCGGCTGCAGGCCCTCGGCGGGACCGCGCTCCAGATGGAGGACGAGCTGGCGGCGGTGAACATCCTGGTCGGCTCCGGCTTCGCGGGCGCCAAGGCGCTCACCGCCACGTCGGGGCCGGGCCTGTCGCTGATGACGGAGGCCATCGGGCTGGCGGGCAGCGCGGAGACGCCGTGCGTCATCGTCGACTGCCAGCGGCCGGGGCCGAGCACGGGGATGCCGACGAAGCACGCGCAGGAGGACCTGTGGCAGATGGTGCACGGCGGCCATGGCGAGTTCGTGCGCGTCGTCCTCTCCCCCGTGGATGTGGCGGACGCGTTCCACGCCACCAGCGAGGCGTTCCGGCTGGCCGAGCGGTTCCGCTGCCCGGCGTTCGTCGCGCTCGACCAGCAGGCGAGCCTGTTCAAGCAGGCCGTGCCGCCGTTCGACCTGCCCGGCGAGGCGGCCCGGCACCCGGTGCGCGGCCCGAGCGCGGCCCCCGCGGGCTCGCACGCGTGGGACGAGAAGGCTGCCTACACCCCGTATGGCGACCCCGGCGCGGAGCCGCACCGCGTGGCGCTGCCGGGCGAGGGCGGCGGCCGCTACTACAGCAACTCCACCGAGCACTCCCCCAACGGCTTCACGACCGAGGACCCGGGGGCGCGCGTGCGGATGGTGCAGCGCCGCCTCGACCGGATGCGCGCCATCGTGGCGGAGACGAGGGACCCGCTCGTGGTGGAGGGCGCCTCCGCCAACGACGCCGACCTCGTCCTGGTGTCGTGGGGCTCGACGGTGGAGGCGTGCCGCGAGGCGAGCCACCGCCTGCTGCGCCGGGGCGTGAAGGCCCGCGTCGTCGGCGTGCGGCTGCTGTGGCCGTTCCCGCGCGAGGCGTTCCAGCAGGCGGTCGGTGAGCGCGCGCCTATCTTCGTGGTGGAGGCCAACGCGTTCGGCCAGTTGGCCCGCCTCGTCCGTTCGGAGCTGCCGCTGCACGCGCGGCTCAAGTCGATCCTCCAGTACGACGGCCGCACCATCCCGAGCGACGTCATCCTCGCGGGGGTGGCGGCGTGAGCGCGATGGAGGGCGACGGCCCGCACCTGCCGGACCCGCCGGCGCTCGCGGCGTGGAAGCGCAGGATGTGGACGGGCTGCCTGACGCTCATGCCGCTCGGCCTGCTGCTCATCCTCGTGGGCGCCGCGCTCGGCTGGGGCGCGACCCCGATGGTCGGCTTCCTCACCGGCGGCACCGGGACGTTCCTGCTGGTGCTGGGCGCGCTGTTCGGCAAGTTCGCCGCGGCGGGGCCCTACCCGGAGTCGCTGCGATGACCGTCCTGCCGAACCACGAATTGCACGAAGTCCACGAACCCGCCCCCTTCGTGCAATTCGTGAAATTCGTGGTTCCGCCCGGAGGTGCCTGATGGCCCAAGCGTCCGCGGCCCTCACGTTCAAGGACTTCAAGGGCAAGGACCCCAACTGGTGCCCCGGCTGCGGCGACTTCGGCGTGCTGACCGCGATGCAGAAGGCGGCAGCCAACCTCGCGCTCGACCCCGACCGCACGGTGCTCGCCACCGGCATCGGATGCAGCGGCAACATCACGGCCTACTTCCGCACCTTCGGCATCCACGGCATCCACGGCCGCGTCCTGCCGCTGGCCACCGGCGTCAAGGCCGCGAACCCGGACCTCACCGTCATCGCGGCAGGCGGCGACGGCGACGGCTTCGGCATCGGCCTGTCGCACTTCCTGCACGCGGCGCGGCGCAACGTGGACCTCACCTACGTCGTGATGGACAACCAGGTGTACGGCCTCACCAAGGGCCAGACCTCCGCGACCTCGCCGACGGAGATGCATACCAAGTCCAGCCCGCTCGGCCCGCTCGCCTCGCCCCTCAACCCGCTGGCCCTCGCGCTGTCGGCAGGGGCGACCTTCGTGGCGCAGGGCTACTCGGCGGACCAGAAGCAGCTCGTCGCGCTCATCGAGGCGGGTGTGCGGCACAAGGGCTTCGCGTTCATCAACGTCCAGAGCCCGTGCGTGACCTACAACCTCGTCAACACCTACGACTGGTTCAAGGAGAACGCGGCGCCGGTGGCCGGCCACGACCCCGCGGACTGGAACGCCGCGATGGCCATCGCCAACGACCGCGGCAAGGTCCCGACCGGCCTGCTGTTCTCGGCGCAGCGCCCGACGTTTCACGAGATGAGCCACCCCATCCCCGCCGACGCGGGAGCGGTGCCTCCCATCGCGGCGGCGAGTGACCCGGCGAAGGCGCTCGCGGCGAGCCGGAAACGGTTCGACGGGTGGCTGGACGAGTTCCGCGTCCGTTGACCGACGAAACCACGAATTTCACGAATGACACGAATCCCGTTTCGTGCAATTCGTGAAAGTCGTGGTTTAGCTCGGCCGCTACTGAAAACGCAGTTCGCCTATGCAGTTCCTACGAAAACCTGCAATCAACCTTATCCATCGCAGGATTTGGGCCAGGGTTGCGCGGAAATCGAAGCCATTTCGTCCTCCGCAGCAGGCGATTCCATGACCCAGGCCCTCCAAGCCCCTGAAGCCCTCGAATGCCCCGAGTGCGCGGCCCCCCTGCGCATCCGCCCCACCCTCGCCGGCGAGCTGGTCGACTGCCCCGGCTGTAGCGCCGAGCTGGAAATCGTGAGCCTCCAGCCGCTGCTCGTGCAGCTTGCGCCCACCGTGCAGGAAGACTGGGGCGAGTAGGCGCGGAGGGCCCGCATGGTGCGCATCGGGATGGTCTACAGTCGCGGCCGCGTCGAGGAGAAGATGCTCCTCGAGGCCGCGCAGAGGCAGGGCGTGACGCTTGAGCCGGTGCAGGACGACTCGCTTGTCCTCGACCTCGACCCCGGCGCGCTGCCCTACGACGCCGTCCTGGAGCGCTCGGTGAGCTACACCCGCAGCCTCTACATCCTGCGCTTCTGCCGCGCGCACGGCATCCCCGCCGTCAACCCGTTCGAGGTGGCGGCGGCGTGCGGCGACAAGACCGAGACCAGCCTCCGCCTGCGCCGCGCCGGCGTCCCCACGCCCAACACGAAGGTCGCGTTCGAGCCCGAGGCGGCCCTCGCGGCGCTCGACCAGTTGGGCTACCCCGCCGTCATCAAGCCGACGCTGGGCTCCTGGGCCCGCATGGTCGCCCGCGTCGACTCCCGCCGCGAGGCGGAACAGATCTTGGAGCACCGCGAGCAGTTGCCGAACCCGGTGCAGCAGGTCTACTACCTCCAGGAATACGTCGAGAAGACGGGCGCCGACGGGCTGCACCGCGACCTGCGGGCCTTCGTCGTCGGCGAGCGCACCGTCGCCGCCATCTGGCGCAACTCGCCACACTGGATCACCAACACGGCACGCGGCGGAAAAGCCACCGTTTGCCCCGTGACGCCGGAACTGGACGAGTTGTGCCTTCGGGCAGCGGACGCGGTGGGCGGCGGCGTCCTCGCGCTCGACCTGATGGAGACCCGCGACGGCCTCACGGTCCACGAAATCAACCACACCATGGAGTTCCGCAACTCCGTCGGCCCCACCGGCGTCGACATCCCGGGCCTCATCCTCCAACACGCGGTCTCCGAGGCCAGGCGATGAGCCGCCGCGTCACGGCCGCCGTCTACGGCGCCTCCGGCTACACGGGCGGCGAGCTGCTGCGCCTCCTGCTGCGTCATCCCAACGTCGACGTGGTGGGCGCCACGAGCGCGAGGCACGCCGGCGACCCGGTCCACCGCGCGCACCCCAACCTGCGCGGCGCCACCGACCTGAAGTTCGTCCCCCGCGACGCCCTGCCGGACGCGGACGTCATCTTCTCCTGCACCCCGCACACCGAGGGCATGGCGGTCGTCCCCAAACTCATGCGCGACGGCCGGCTCGTCGTCGACCTCTCCGCCGATTTCCGGCTGCGCGACGCGGCGACCTACGCGTCCTGGTACGGCATCCCGCACACGGCGCCCGACCTCCTGCCCCGCGCCGTCTACGGCCTGCCCGAGACGCGCCGCGAACAGCTCAAGGGAGCGAGCCTCGTCTCCGGCGTCGGCTGCTTCGCCACGGCCACGACACTCGCGCTGCTGCCCCTGGCCCGCGCCGGATTGCTGGAGGGCGCCCGCGTCGTCGCGGACGGCAAGATCGGCTCCAGCGCGGCGGGCGCGGAGCTGACCCCGGCCGCCATGCACGCCGAGCGCAGCCGCAGCCACCGCCTCTACGCCCCGACCGAGCACCGCCACGCCGCCGAGGTCGCGCAGGAGACCGGCGCCACGCCGCACTGCTCCGTCCACGCCGTCGAGCTGGTGCGCGGCATCCTCTCCACCTGCCACGTCCTGCTCCCCGGCCCCGCGCCCGACGAGAAGACGCTGTGGAAGGCCTACCGTGCCCAGTACGAGGGCGAGCCGTTCGTCCGCATCGTCAAGGAGCGGCAGGGCATCCACCGCGGCCCCGACCCCATCCTCGTCGCCGGCAGCAACCTCGCCGACGTCTCCTTCCACGCCCAGCCAGAGGGGCAGGGCCGCCCTGGCCGGATTGTTGCCACCTGTGCAATCGACAACTTGGTCAAGGGCGCGGCGGGCTCGGCCATCCAGTCGATGAACGTCGCCCTCGGCCTGCCCGAGACCGCCGGCCTGGGCGCGCTGCCCCTCCACCCGGTGTGACCATGCCGACCGGCCAAACCACGGATTCCACGGAGACCACGGATTCAACGTCGTCCGTGCAATCCGTGGAATCCGTGGTTGCGCCAAGCGGGATGCTCGTCGTCAAGCTCGGCGGCGCCGCCGGCATCGACCCGCAGCCCGTCCTCGCCGACCTCGCCGCGCTGGCGAAGGAAGGCGTGCCGTGGGTGCTGGTGCATGGCGGCAACTCCGAACTGGACGAGGTGAGCCGCAGGATGGGGCACGCGCCGCGCTTCGTCACCAGCCCCAGCGGCCACTCCAGCCGCGTGACCGACCCGCAGACCATCGGCCTCATCCAGATGGTCTACCGGGGCCGCATCAACAACGACCTCGTCCTGCGCCTCCAGGGCCTCGGCGTCAACGCCGTGGGGCTCTCCGGCGTCGACGGCGGCCTGCTGCGCGCGGTCCGCAAGGAGGCGGTCAAGGTCGTCGAGGGCGAGCGCAAGTTCCTGCTCAAGGACGACTTCACCGGCAAGGTCCACACCGTCAACACGGCCCTGCTGCGCCTGCTGCTCGACGCTGGCTACCACCCGGTCGTCACGCTGCCCGCGCTGGCCGACACGGGCGAGGCCGTGAACGTGGACGGCGACCGCGCCGCCGCCATCGTCGCGGCAAGCCTTGGCGCGGCCGACTACCTCAACCTCAGCAACGTGCCGGGCCTTCTGCGCGACCCCGCCGACCCCGCGAGCCTCGTCGGGCGCATCCCGCGCGATGGCCTGGACGCGTTCGAGTCGTTCGCGCAGGGCCGCTTCAAGAAGAAGCTGCTCGGCGTCCGCGAGGCGCTGGCGGGCGGCGTCGGCCGCGTCGTCCTCGGCTCGGCCAACGGGGAGCATCCGGTGCGCGCGGCGCTCGCGGGCCAAGGCACGGTGATTGGGTGAGCCACAGCCAGCCCGCCGACGAAACCACGGAGTCCACGGAGAAAGACTCCCGTGCGTCCCAGCGAACGGACACAACGTTCCGTGCAATCCGTGGTTTGGGAGGAGAAGCGCGCTTCCTGCGCTCCTTCCCCGCCAAGGCCATCGTCGCCGAGCGCGCCCGCAACGCCGAGCTGTGGGACGACGCGGGCAGCCGGTGGCTCGACCTCGGGGGCGCCAGCCACGGCGTCGCGCTCGTCGGCCACAACCACCCCGCCGTCGTCGCTGCAGTGCAGGTGCAGGCAAGCCGCCTCATCCACGTCGCCCAGTCGGTGCAGAGCGGGGTGCGCGCCGGGTTCCTCGACCGGCTGCACGCCAACCTTCCCCCCGCGCTGGAGCGCACCTTCATCGCCAACTCCGGGACCGAGGGGATCGAGTGCGCTCTCAAGCTCGCCTCCGCCGCGACGGGCCGCACCCGCATCGTCGCGATGCGGCGGGCGTTCCACGGCCGCACCCTCGGCGCGCTCGCCGGCACCCACCGGCCCGAGTTCCGCGCCCCGATGGCGGGGTTCCTGCCGCACGCCGACTTCGTGCCGCTTGGCGACGTCGAGGCGCTGAAGCAGGCGGTGACGCCGCAGGCCGCCGCCATCCTGGTCGAGCCGGTGCAGGGGGAGGGCGGCGTCCGTCCCGCGCCGCCGGAGTTCCTGCGCGCCGCCCGCGACCTTGCCACCGACGGCGGCGCGGTGCTCATCCACGACGAGGTCCAGTCGGGCCTCGGCCGTACCGGGCACTTCCTCGCCGCCGACGCCGCCGGGGTCGTCCCGGACGCGGTGGTGCTGGCGAAGGGCCTCGCGGGCGGCGTCCCCATCGGCACCTGCTCCGCGACGGCCGAGCTTGCGGCGAAGCTCCCCGCCGGCGGGCACGGCTCCACCTACGGCGGCAACCCGTTGGCGTGCGCCGCCGGCACGGAGGTCCTGCGCCTGCTGGAGGAGGAGCGCTTGGCCGAGCGCGCGGCGCGGCTGGGCCGGCAGGCTCTTGACCGCCTGCGCCGCTTCGAGTCGCCCTCCATCCGCGAGGTGCAGGGCGTGGGACTCATGCTAGGCGTCGACCTTCGCACCCGGCCGCAGCCGGCCCTCCAGCGCATGGCGGGCTCCGGCGTCCTCGCGCTCGCCGGCGGCACGACGGGCCTCCGCCTGCTGCCGCCGCTCACCATCCCCGAGGCGCAACTCAGCGAGGGCCTGGACGCGCTGGCCGCAGCCCTCCAGGAGACCGCATGAGCGGCCTTCCCCCCGACGAGCTGCTGGAGGCGCTGCTGCGCATCCCGAGCCCGACCGGGCAGGAGGGGAAGGTGGTCGCGTTCCTCAAGGACCAGGCGCGCGCCGACGGCTTCCGCGTCACCACCGACCCGGTGGGCAACTTCATCGCCGAGGCGGGCCACGGCAAGCGGCTGCTGCTGTTCGTCGGCCACGTCGACACGGTCCCCGGCGACATCGTGGTGCTGCGCGACGGCGACCGGCTGTGGGGGCGCGGCAGCGTCGACGCCAAGGGCCCTCTCGTGGCCGCCTACTGCGCGGCGCGGCGCCACCTCGACGCCAGCCTCCGCATCCGCATCGTCGGCGCGGTGGGCGAGGAGGGGGACTCGCGTGGCGCCAAGGCCCTCGACCGCAGCGAGCGCCCCGACTGGATCGTCGTCGGCGAGCCCAGCGGCGCCGACGGCCTCGCGCTCGGCTACAAGGGCATCCTGCGCGGCCGCCTCGCGCTGCGGCAGACCGCCCGCCACGCCGGCCACCCCGGCCCCGGTGCCATCGACACGTTCCTGGAGGCGTGGGCGGAGGTGCGGCGCGAGCTGGCCTTCGCGGACGGCTTCACGGAGGTGCAGGGCCGCCTCGACCGCATCGCGTCCCGCGGCGACGGCCTGCAGGACGAGGTGGAGGCCGACGCGCAGGTGCGCCTCCCGCCCGGCACGACGCCCGAGGCCACCACCGCCCGCATCCAGTCCATCGTTGGCCGCCACGGCGCCAGCTTCGCGGCGACGGAGTCAGTCCCCGCCCACGTCGCCGACCGCAAGACGCCGCTCGTCGCCTCGTTCCTCGCCAGCCTGCGCTCGGTGGGCTTCTCGCCGCAGCTCAAGCACAAGACCGGCACCGCCGACTTCAACCTCCTGGCCGGCTGGTTCCCCGGCGTGCCGATGGTCGCGTACGGGCCCGGCGACTCCCACCTCGACCACACGCCGGAGGAGCGCGCAAGCCTGCGGGAGCTGGCGCAGGCGGTCGACGTCCTGGACGACGTGTTCACGCGGCTGGCCGAGATTCCCCTGCGGGAAGGGGACGTGCCCCCGGCGCTCACCGCGGAGTGAGTCAGTAGCGCGTGTGGCGGCCCCGCGGCGGCAGGCGTGCCGCCTCGGCCCCGGCGCGGCGGGGCGGCGGCTTCCCCTTCGGCTTCTTCGTGGGAGGCTTGCCCTCGCCGATCCACGCCTTGCGGCGCTTGGTCGCGGCGGCGTCGCCCTTGCGGAGCGACACGACGACCTTGTCCTTCGGCATCTCCGCCAGGGGGACCTGGAAGGTGCGCAGGCGGCCCTCGCGGAAGACGGCGACCTCCACCGCGTCGCCGGGCCTGCGGGCGTTGGCCTGGTCGCGGAACTGCTCGGGCCGCCACTTGTAGCCCTCGGCGGCGACCAGCTCGTCGTCGGGCTGCAGGACGGTGTAGCTCGGCATGTCCTCCCAGATGCGGGCAATGACCGCAGCGGTCGTGGCGCTGGCCGGCTTGAACTCGACGCCGAGGCCCAGCTTCGCCTTGGGGTCCTTGCGCTCGCGGCGCACGTTCCAGCCGAGGGCCTTGAGCGACGGGTCGATGGGGAGCTCCTGCGTGCCGTGGATCCAGTGGTCGAGCTTGGCGCGCAGGTCGAGGCCCGTTGCCTGCTCCACGACGTCGGGGAAAGCATCCTCGGTGACGCCCACGCCGGTGCGGCCGTGCTTGCGCCACAGGTGCCGCATCACCGCGTCGAGTCCCTCCGGCACGCCCCGGCGGCGCAGCTCGGCGTCGAGGCAGAGGCCAATCCACATCCCCTTGGCGTAGTAGCTGACGTTGCGGTTGACGTTGTGCTCGTGCGGCTGGTAGAGCAGCGTCCACGCCAGGCGGCTGGCCTGCGCGACGCTGGTGCGGTGGCGGCCGAGGGCCTTCTCGTACATCTCTAGGTCCTCGCCGACCATCTTGCCGAAGCCCTCCGGGTCCACGACCTTGGCGCGGTGGAGCAGGGGCAACTCGTAGTAGGAGGTGAAGCCCTCGAACAGCCACAGCAGCCCCGTGTAGGACTCGCGCTGGAGGTCGTAGGGCTGGAACGCGGCGGGAAGGACGCGCTTGACGTTCCAGGCGTGGAAGAACTCGTGCGCGACCAGCGGCAGGAACCGCGTCTGGATCTTGTCGTCGCTCGCAAAGTGCGCAGGGTCGGCGCCGAGGACGGTGCTGTTGCGGTGCTCCAGGCCGCCGCCGTACTCCTGCGCGACGTGGGTGAGGAAGGTGTAGTGCTTGTACGGCACCTCGCCCCAGACCTTCACCGCCTCGGCGCAGACGGCGGCCATGTCGCGGCCGATGCGCTCCCAGTCGACGCCACGCGGCGGCTGCCAGACGACGTGGCGGTGCTTCACGCCCCGGACCTGGAACGTGCTGACGCGGTAGGAGGCCGGCGGGCCGCACTCGATGGGGCAGTCGACGAGGTGGTCATACTCGTCGGCGACCTCCAGGTGGCCCGTGTGCGCCGCCGTCTCCAGCCCGCTCCAGGCGCGCCACCCCGCCGGCAGCCGCAGCGCGACCTTGTGCGGCAGGCCGCGGCTGCGGGCGTCGTAGAGGACGAGCGTGCCGGGGAACAGGTGGGCGTGGTCGGCGGTGACGTGGCTGGTGTCGACCGTCAGCTCGCGGGCGTAGACGGAGAAGCGCAGCTCCACGGCGCGGCCGGCGGTGCCCGCCACGGCCCACTCGTCCTTGCCGAGCTGCTCCACCTGCGCGGGCCTGCCGCCGACGCGGGCGGTCAGGTCCTGGACGTGGCGGCCGAAGTCGCGGATCTTGTAGCTGCCGGGAATCCACGCGGGCATGCGGAAGTGCCGCGTCGCCTCGGGGGCGGCGGGGAAGCGCTGCACGACGTGGACGAGGTGGGTCGCGGGCTTGCGGACGTCGAAGGCCACCTGGACGGCGGGCTGGGGCACGCGCTCGCCAGCGGGAGCGGCCGTTTAGGCGGCTCGGTCGGCTTCCGCTCCGCCGATGAACCACGGATTGCACGCAGAGGACGGTGGTGCTCGCCTTGCTGACTAGCCGAAGCAACGAAGGAACAGCCTCTTCCGCGCAATCCATGGTTTGGCCAGCTCAGGCGCGCACACGGCGCAGCCGCAGGGCGTTGCCGACGACGCTGACGCTGCTCAGGCTCATTGCGGCGGCGGCGATGACGGGGCTCAGCAGCAGCCCGAAGGCCGGGTAGAGGAGGCCCGCCGCGATGGGGACGCCGAGCGTGTTGTAGCCGAGGGCGAAGGCGAGGTTCTGCTGGATGTTGCGCAGGGTGGCGCGGCTGATGCGGCGGGCGCGCACGATGCCGCGCAGGTCGCCCTTGACGAGCGTGACGTGCGCGGACGCCATCGCGACGTCGGTGCCGGTGCCCATCGCGATGCCGACGTGGGCCTGCGCCAGGGCGGGCGCGTCGTTGATGCCGTCGCCCGCCATCGCGACGAACCGGCCCTCCCTCTGGAGCCGCTTGACGACCTCGGCCTTCTGGTCGGGCAGCATCTCCGCCACGACCTCGTCGATGCCGAGCTGGCGCGCCACGGCCTGCGCGGTCGTCTTGTTGTCCCCCGTCAGCATCACGATGCGGATGCCCTCGCGGTGCAGCGCCTCGATGGCGGGCGCCGCGCTCTCTTTGATGGGGTCCGCGACGCCGACGAGGCCGGCGAGGGCGCCGTCGACGGCGAGATGCAGGACGGTCTGGCCCTCGGCGCGCAGGGCGTCCGCCTGTGCCGCAGCCGTCCCCGGCGTTGTGCCCTCGCCCTCCATCAGCGCGCGGTTGCCGAGCGCGGCGCGGCGGCCCGCGACCTTGCCCGTCACGCCTTTCCCGGTGACGGAGGCAAAGCCCTCCACCTTGTCCAGCTTCACGCCGCGCTCCTTGGCGCCGTCGAGGATGGCGGCGGCCAGCGGGTGCTCGGAGCCGCGCTCCAGGCTCGCCGCGATGCGCAGGACATCCTCCTCGCTCCAGCCGGGCTGCGCCTTGAGGGTGGTGAGGCGCGGCTTGCCGAGGGTCAGCGTCCCGGTCTTGTCGGTGACGAGCGTGTCCACCTTCCGCAGCGTCTCGATGGCCTCGGCGTCGCGGAAGAGGACGCCCACAGTCGCGCCCTTGCCGGTGGCCACCATGATGGAGAGCGGTGTTGCGAGGCCGAGCGCGCATGGGCAGGCGATGATGAGGACGGCCACCGCGTTGACGAGCGCGTGCGCCAGCCGGGGCGGCGGCCCGAGCAGGGCCCACGCGGCGAAGGTCAGGACGGCCACGGCCACGACGGCGGGGACGAACCACGCGCTCACCCGGTTGGCGAGCCGCTGGATGGGGGCGCGGCTGCGCTGCGCCTGCGCCACCAGGCCCACGATGCGCGCCAGCAGCGAGTCGGCGCCGACGTTTTCTGCGCGCATCACGAAGGAGCCCGTGCCGTTGATGGTCGCGCCGATGACCTTGCCGCCCGCCTCCTTCTCGACGGGGATGGGCTCGCCGGTCAGCATCGACTCGTCCACGCTGCTGTGCCCCTCCACCACGGCGCCGTCGACGGGGACCTTCTCGCCGGGGCGGACGCGCAGCCGGTCGCCGGGATGGACCTCCTGCAGCGCGACGTCCTCCTCGGAGCCATCAGGGTTGACGCGGCGCGCCGTCGTCGGGGCAAGGCCGAGCAGTTGCCGGATGGCGCCGGAGGTCTGGCCGCGCGCCCGCAACTCCAGCATTTGGCCCAGCAGCACCAGCGTCGTGATGGCGGCGGCGGCCTCGTAATAGACCATCACCGCGCCCTCCGGCGTGCGGAACGAGGCGGGGAAGAGGTCGGGCGCGGCGGTAGCGACGACGCTGTAGAGGTAAGCCACCGCGACGCCGAGGCCGATGAGGGTGAACATGTTGAGGTGCCGCGTCCGCAGAGACGTGTAGAAACGGACCAGGAACGGCCAGCCGCCCCACAGCACGACCGGGGTCGCGAGGGCCAGTTCGCCCCAGGAGAACGTGGCCGTCCCGCGCACCGCCATGAACGGGTCGTTGGGCAGCACCTCGGCCATGCCGGCGACCAGCAGCGGCAGCGTGAACGCGACGCTCACCCAGAACCGCCGCGCCATGTCGCGCAGTTCCGGGTTTTCCTCCTCTGCGGCCACGGCC
>JAIVGU010000282.1 GCA_020201445.1 Halobacteriales archaeon | reverse complement strand
TACTGGCGCTGCCGTCGCGGCGGGCGTGGGCGCAGGCGGGGCGGCGCGGGGCTGGGCGCTGCCGACCGCGCGGACCTCGGGGTCGGGTGCCGCGTGGACGTGGACGGCGGGGGCGAAGGGGCGCTCCAGGCGCAGGACGCGGCCGTGCAGGGCCTCGCGCGCGTCGGCGCCCCCGATGCGCTGGAGCCAGGCGGCGCGGCGTGCGGGGTCGGAGACGCGGACGTCCTGGCGCGCCTCGCGGCGGAACAGGGTGACGGCGACCTGGCTGCCGAAGCCGGCGGCGAAGCGCAGCGCGTAGGTGCGCTCGTGCGGCCCGCCCCGGCTGAGCAGGATGTCGCCCAGCTCGGGGTCCACCTCGCGGTGGTTGGCGATGGGGGGTGCGCGCCCGTACTGGAGGCACTTGAGGGCGGCGACGTCCTCGATGCCGGCGCCCATCGGGTGGCCGGTGTAGCCCTTCGTGTTGACCACCAGGACGTCACGGGCGGCGGGGCCGAAGGCGCGGCGCAGGGAGGCGACCTCAGCGCTTGCGCTGCCGCCGCGCGCGGGGGTGGCGGTCTCGTGGCTCATGAACAGCAGGTCGCCGGCCAGCTCCTCGGGGCGGCGGTCCTCGGCCGCGGCGGCGCGCCCGACCAGGCGGCGCATCGCCTCCGCGGTGTGGTTGGTGTCGAGGCGGGAGCCGTGGAACGCGCTGTTGGCGATCTCGGTGGCCACCAGGGCTGCGACCGGGATGGTGCCGCGCTCCTCGCACAGGCTGCGCGCCTCCAGGACGAGGCCGACGGCGCCCATGCCAAGGATCATGCCGTGCCGGCGCCGGTCGAAGGGGAGGGCGCCCTCCTCGACGGTGGCGGCGGTGGTCGCGGCGCCCGCGGCGAGGAACGCGCTGCCCAGCCAGGGCAGGAGGTTGCTGGAGGTGGCGTCGTCGGCGGCCACCACGATGACCCGCTTGGCGCGGCCGGTGCGGATCCAGTCCTCGGCGGTGGCGATGGCGACGGAGGTGGAGGCGCAGGCGGAGTTGACGTGGACGTTGGGCCCGCGCGCCTTGAGGGCCTCGGCGACGTAGGCGTGGCCGAACGCCATGACGCGGAAGATGAACTTGCGGCTGAACTCGAACACGGCAGCCTCGCCGGGCTGCCCGCCCTCGCCCAGCAGGTGGCCGTGCTCGCGCAGCCAGTCGGCGAGGTGCTGCCTGGCGGCGGAGTCCTGGACCGTGGCGGCCAGCGCGGCGTAGTGGTCGAGCACCTCCTTTGCCCCCTGCGCCCCCTGTCTCGCGGCGAAGTGGCGCGACAGGTCATCGACGAGGCTGTCGAGGCCGGGGAACACGGAGGCGAAGACGACCGCGGTCTCGTCCTGCATCTCGCGCGGCAGGGCCCAGCCGCCGGGCAGGCGGCGCCCGGTGGAGGTGTGGACCTCCTCGCGGACGAGGGGGATGCCGGCGTCCTTGAGCGCCTCCAGCGCGGCGCCGAGGGCGAGGCGGGCGGTGACGTCGAGGGCGTCGTGGCTCTCGTCGAGGCCGTAGTCGCGCAGGTCGAAGGCGCCGCGGCGGCCGGCGAGGTGGAGCACCTGCTCGGGGCGCTGCACGCGCTCGAAGGTGGCCTCGCCGTCCCCCTTGACGACGCGGACGATGTTCTTGTCGAGGAAGGCGCGCGCCTCCGCGTCGCCGATGCGCTCGATGCGGTTCTCGCCGTGCAGCAGGCGCGCCACGTTGTCGTCGCTGAACACCTTGCGCGAGGCGCCGGGAAGCCCGACGGCCGCTCCGCTGACCACGATCTCCTCCGTGCAGAACCGCAGCGCCTCGAGGCGGCGGAGCTTGCGCTCGAGCTCGACCAGGTGGAGCGGCTGGCCCAGCCGCGGGCCCTCCGCGGCGGCGGGGGCGGCGCGCGGGACGGGCGTGGGGGCGGGGGCGGCTGCGGCGGCCAACCCCTCGAGCTGGAGCGGGACGCCGAGCGCCAGGAGCTGCGCGAGTCCGTCCAGGAGGGACATCACGCCGCCGCGCTTGGGGTGGTTGGTGGCGACGGCCACGGCGCCGCGGCCGCCGAGGGTGTCCTCCACGAAGCGCGTCAGGATGCGCTTGGGGCCCACCTCGACGAAGGTGCGGACGCCGTCGGCGTGCATCGACTCGAGCTGGGCCTGCCACTCCACCGGGGCGGCGGCGTGGCGGGCCAGGATGTCCAGGACGGCGGCCGGCTGGGGAGGGTAGTAGCCGCCGGTGACGTTGCACGACACGGGGATGGCGGCCGGCCGGTAGGCGAGCGTCTCCAGGACGGAGCGCAGCGGGCCGATGGAGGGGGAGACGATGGTGGTGTGGAAGGCGGCGCTGACCTTGACGGGGACCACGGCCAGGCCGCGCGCCTCCAGCTCCGCCATCGCGCGCTGCACGGCGGCCGTCCCGCCGGCGATGACCGTCTGGCGGGGGGAGTTCTTGTTGGCCGCGACCACGCCGCCGCCCAACTCGGCCAGGAGTGCCTCGACGGTGGCGGCGTCGGCGGCGACGCTGGCCATCATGCCCTTGTCGGGAACGTCGACGTGGGCCATCTCGCGGCCGCGCGACGAGACCGCGACGAGGGCGTGCTCGAAGGAGAGGACCCCCGCCGCGACGAGGGCGGCGTACTCGCCCAGGCTGTGGCCCGCCACGACGTCGGGGCGCAGGCCGAGGCTCTCCAGCAGGCGCAGCATGGCGACGTCGGCGGCCAGGATGGCGGGCTGGGTGGTCTCGGTCTCGCGCAGGGCCGCCTCGGCGCGCTCGACGGCGGCCGCGTCGGCGGGGTCGACGAAGACGAGGTCGGTCAGCCGGCAGCCCAGGAGGGGCGCGAGGACGCGGTCGGCCTCCTCGAAGGTGGCGCGCACCACGGCATGCCGCCCGGCCACGTCGCGCAGCATGTTGGGGTACTGGCACCCCTGGCCGGGGAACAGGAAGGCGACCTTGCCCGCCGGCGCCCCGGAGCCCAGGAAGGCGCCCTTGGTGGCGAGCCCCGCGCGCTTGGCGGGGTCGGCGAGCAGGGCGGCGACCTGCTGGAGGTGCGCCGCGGTCCCTGTTGCGGGGCAGGCGACGGCGAGCCGCAGCGCCCGCGCGGGGCGGGAGCGCGACGCGGCCGCAGTGGCAGCAAGGCCCTGCGCCTCCACCTTCCGGATGGCGTCCTGCAGGTCCCGTGCGAGCTCTCCTTCTGTCTCTCCTGTAGCGAGAATGAGGTCTCCGACTTCCACCATTGCGCACCGGCGCCCCACCGTCTCACGCTGCATAAAAGGATTATTGCGAGGTTCGTCGAATCATCGCCACATTGTATCCGGTTGGGCCAACTTTTTGGCCCCGGCCCGCGGCACGGGCGCCCGAAAAATCCCTTCCGACCAAAGCGCCCGTGTTCCCCTGCGCGGCTTTGCAGACGGCTTCCCGCGACCGTTTCCCTCCTGTTGGCGAGGGTTCCCTTGGACGGGTGGCCGCGCGGGGCGCGTGGGCTTCGGCCGGCTTCGTGGAGGGGGAGGCTCCGTGCATCCCTTCGTCCGCTGAGATGCAAGCAATTCCGGCAGGCGCGCCCGATTGCTGGTTCGGGCTGCCTGGAACTTGGATTCCTCCAGTGTGGGATTTTCCAGCTGGATGCATCTGCTTGGGTTGGCCCTTGGGGCGGTGCGCACCCCCGCGCTGGAGCCTGCCGGCCAGGAGGAAGGACACGAAGGAAGCCCTCCCTACTAGGCAACGCGGGAGGAGTTGCGCGGTGGCCGGATGGGGCTGCTTTGGCCTGCCGTGCCAGCGGCATCCCGCCGGTTTGTCGCCGCGATGCTTTCGGCTGCGCTGCGGCTGCCGGGAACTGCAATCCTCGCTGCGCGCTACTTGGCCTTCTTCGGCGGCGCCTTGCGGCCCGAGTCGGGCTGCTCCGGGATGTCGCGGCGCAGCGGCGTGGTCCAGACGGACTCGTGCTC
>JAIVGU010000099.1 GCA_020201445.1 Halobacteriales archaeon | reverse complement strand
GAACGGGGCGGGGGCGCGCAGCGTGGCCTCCTCGCGCGCCTCGTCCACCAGGACCTCGAGCGGCTGCGACAGCCCGTCCTGCTCGATGGCGGCGGAGGCGAGCTTGAGCCGCTTGGCGTGCAGGCGCACCTCGCGCACCGGCTCGACGACCTCGACGGCGAGCGCGAGCGTGCCGCCGAACTCCGGGCGCGCGGGGTCGACGTCGAGGTGCAGGTCGTAGCGGACGGGGCGGACGGTGCGCGGCAGGCGGTGCCCGGAGGTGCTCGCGGTCAAGCAAGCCCCGATGGCCGTGGTGCCCTTGAGCGTTCCCGCCCGCGCTAACTGCCCCAACCGAACCACGAATTGCACGAAGTTCACGAAACGCCCCTTCGTGCAATTCGTGAAATTCGTGGTTTCAAGGGCGGTCAGCGGCGGCGCTCCAGTTCCCTGCGCGCCTTGCGCGCGATGGCCTCGTACTGCTGCAGGATGCGGTGCAGCTCCGGCTCCGGCAGGTCCTCCAGGCCGATGACGCCGTTCGCGGCCTGCGGGACGGCGCGCACCAGCTCGTCGACCTTGATGTGCAGCGCCTCGATGTCGCGCGTCTGGGTGTTCTGGATGACGAACACCATGAGGAACGTCACGATGGTGGTGAGGGTGTTGATGGTGAGCTGCCAGGTGTCGCTGAAGCCGAACGCGGGGCCAAGCAGGAGCCACGCCACGACGGCCGCGCAGGCCGCCACGAAGACCCACTCGCTGCCCGTCGCGCGCGCCGCCCACTTCGAGAAGCGGCTGAACACCCCCTCGCGCATGCACCTCCATCCACCCCGGCGGCTCAAGACTTGCGGGGCAGGAGTGGCGGACCGCCGCGGGGCCGGGAACATGTTCGTGCCGCTCCCCGCAGTAAATACCGCCGGGGCCCTATGTCGGGATGATGCAAGACACACTGCACGCCCTCTCGCCTGCCGTGCGCAGCCGCCCCCTGCCCAGGGTGGTGGACAGCCGGTTCCGCGTCTCGCGGGCCGACGCGCTGCAGGACGCGCACACCAGCCTGCAGGCCGCCGAGGAGAACCTCCGCAGCCTGGCCGCCGCCCGCTCCCCGCCGCCGGCCGGCTCCCGCCCGCCGCTGTTCCGGCGCCGCTGACAAGGCGGACACGCGCCCCGCCGCCGTTGCGCCGCCCGGACATGTCCCCGCGCCGCCGGGGGTTATGCATGGCAGCCCCTCACGGTGGGCATGGCAGGCGCCGACATGGATGACCGTCCGCTCTCCCCCGTGTACCTCGACAACGAGCCGGTCGACCTCGACGACTCGAAACCGGCCGTGGCGCAGATCGTCGCCGCCCAGGGCAAGCGCCGCAACGTGCGCGTCGTGCGCCTGAACTCCCGCTTCGACATGGAGGGCAGCCCGCTCGGCCCCGACGACGTCATCGACCGCACCGAGGTGACGCCGGTCTACCTGCGCAGCATCGAGAGCACGCCGGTGCCCGAGTCGGCGCCCGGGACGCCCGGCCCGCAGCCCGGCGAGCGCAAGCCGGCACAGCCGCCGACGCCGCTGCCGGACCGCGGCGGGCCCGAGGACGCGCCGGCGGGCCCCGCGCCGCCGATCGACCCCGACCCCACCCTGCGCGACGTCGAGCGCCCGCGCGGCAGCCCGGCCGAGGGGCAGGTGGAGTGATGGCGCCCGACGCCGAGCCCGAGCCCGAGGGCGGCTGGTCCATCCACGTGCCGAGCACGGGGTTCCAGACCGCGGAGCTGGAGGACGACGCGTCCGACGCCGCGGCGCCGTCGCCGGGGCAGTTGCGCGCAGCGGTGCGCGAGACCGAGGAGAGCGCGACCGACCGCACCGGCTAGGCGTGTCCCTGTGCCCCTCCATCCCCGCCGCCCGCGCCACCGCGCAGGGCCGCACATCTGCGGCTCCAACGCGCCACGCGGCGCCTCCGCGAACCGTTCCCCTGAAATGTCCTGCTCGCACAAACATAGTGGCGTGGGCGGGCAAACATCTGTTGCCATGCGCTCCCACAGGACCCTCCGCCTCCGCCCCACCGGCCTGCGTGCCGCCTGCCTCGCGCTCGCCGCGCTCCTTCTGCTGTGCGCCCCCGCCCAGGCCGCAGAGCCCTGCTCCGAGGGCGGGCGCAACGTGCAGTGCTCGGAGCTGGGCTCCATCCGCATGGACTCGGTCCGCGAGATCAAGGGGTCGCCGATCCAGGTCGCGATGGAGGTCACGCTGAACTCCAACTTCAAGGAGCACGGCGCCCGCTGGTTCCTCTTCTCGGTGCGCAACATCACCGGCGACAACCCCGTCTCCCTCCAGGTCAACGGCTTCACCGCCGGCGGCGCGCCCGTCGTCACCAGCAAGGTCGAGCAGAAGTCCTACGAGAGCGACTTCTGGGTCGACGCCAGCGACGTGCCGGTGGGCAAGACCCTCCGCATCGACATGACCGTGGGCGCTGCCGAGGCCGGAGCGTTCCAGCTCGAGGCGCTCGTCATGGCCTTCGACCGCGGCTACGCGGCGGTGACCGACTCCACCGGCCACGAGGCGAGCCTGTTCTCGTTCACGCTGCTGGGCGTCAAGTCCCCCACCCCCGCCGTGGGCGCGGGCACGCTGTCGAAGGGCTACACCGTGCCGAGCCTGCAGGTGCCGGCCGCCATCGCGGTCCTCGGCCTTGCCGCCGCCCTGCGCCGGAGGGGAGCATGACCGCCTCGCTCGCGGCGCCGCGCCCCGGCCCGCTCGGCAAGGAGCTCCCCCGCATGAGCGAGGTCGGCCGCACCATCTACCGCATCGTCAAGGAGCAGCCCGGCATCCACTTCCGCGGCCTCGGGCGCGCCGCCGGCCTGTCGTCGGCGGGGCAGTTGCGCCACCACCTCGACCGCCTGGAGCGCCAGGGGCTCGTCGTGGAGCTGGAGGACGGGCGCTACAAGCGCTTCTTCGTCGCCGGCGACCACGACCGCACCCTGCGCCCCGGCCTGGCCCGCTTCGCGCGCTCCGTGCCGCGCAAGATCGGCAAGCTGCTGCTGGTGCACCCGATGAACCGCACCGAGCTGCGCCGCAGCCTGGGCTGCGCCGACTCGACGCTGGGCTACCACCTCAAGCGGATGATCGAGCAGGGCGACCTGGAGAAGCAGCGCGGCCGCAACTGCTGCCGCTACTCGCTCACCAGCCCCGAGCTGGTGCAGAAGGTCCTAATGCTGCAGGGCGCCGGGCTGGAGCCCGAGGCCAGGGCGGAGGAGCTGGGCGCGCCGCTGCCGGCCACCCCGAACCTGGCCCGGCCCGAGCCGCGCCCCGTCCGCCCCGAGCCCGAGCCGCTGGAGCCGCTGCCGGCCGAGATGGGCAAGCCCGCGCCGGAGGTGGTGCCGAAGTTCCTCGTCCCCGCCAGCCCCGAGCCGGACTCCAGCGAGGACCCCGGCGAGCCGGTGCCCCCCCTGGACCCCGAGAGGCCCCCCGAGCCGGAGCCGCCGATGCCGGCCGTCGCGCCCGAAGCCACCGCCGAGAGCGTCCAAAAGGTCCAAGAACCCTAATCCCAACCCGGGTTCGTGCACCTGAGCAAGGTCCTCTCCCTGGCCAGCCTCGCGGTCGGCGTCCTGTTCTACCTGACGGGCGTGCTTGGCCTGCTGTGGCCCAAGAGCCCGCCGATGGACGTGGGCCTGCTCTCGACCTCCGCCATCTTCGCCCTCTTCGGCCTCGTCGGCCTCCTGGTCCAGCCCAAGCCGGCCACGACCTAGGCAAAGGAGATTCCAGCGAGCGAAGCGAGCCGGACGGGTGGCCGCAGGCCGCCCCCCTTGGACCATGGCTAAGACTCTGGGGCCCATCCGGGCCCCAGACCCCTCGGAGGACGGGGTGGCCGCTCGCATCGGCGCCGCTCACCGCGGCGCCGGCTCCTTCCCTTGCGCGCGCGTCGCTGCGCTCCGCGCTTGCGCGGTCCGCGCTGCGCGCGGGCGGCCACCCAGGCCGGTGCCGCGCGCACGAGGGTCAATCTCACGCTACCAATGCCGGCCTGGGCGGTCGCGCGAGCGCAGCGAGCCCGAGCAAGCGCCGCGCGGAGCAAGGCGCGAGCAAGGAGAGGAGCCGGCGGGCCGGTGAGGCCCGCCGTTGCGAGCGACCGCCCCGTCCTCGGGGGTGCAGGGGGCGGAGCCCCCTGCCTCTCAGCCTGCGGCGAAACGCGGTCCGCGCAGCGGACCCGTTTCGGCGAAGGAGAGGAAGGGAAGGGGCGTCCACAAGTGGGCGCGACCGTCAGGAGGAACACAAGACGGACAGCCGCCGGTGTCCACCCACCGGGCGGATGCCAGCACGCCTCCCTTCCGAAAGGAAGATTCCCCCTGCGACCACTTACAGCTTTCGGTGGGTCCAAGGAATCCTGGCGGGGCCTCAGAAGGGCGGGGTCCCGGCCGGCGGGGACGAGGACGGGGGGGCGCCAGCCTCGCCTCCCTCCGGCTCGTGGCGGATGCGCCGCAGCACCTTGCGGGCCTCGTTGAGGGCGGTCTCCACCAGCAGCTCCTCGGTCTCGATGGACTCGTCGCGCAGCTTGCGGGCGGCCAGCCGGATGGCGACCTCGCGGGCGTTGCCGGGGTAGCCACGCTCGATGAGGCGGATGACGCCGTGCGCCTTCAGCGGGAGGCCCACCAGGAACAGGCAGAGCACGAGCGGCACGATGAGGAACACCACCGCCACGGCGTAGGCGATGGGGAACCACTGCGGCCACAGCAGCCCCACCACGGCGGAGGCCAGGACGCACAGGATGCCGACGACGAGCAGGACGCGGGCGGCGCGCAGGAGGCGCACCATCGCCTGCAGCCTGTCCGACCACTCGCGCAGGCGCTCGTCGACCATGGCCCAGAGGAGCGTGTACCACGCCATCGGGGCGCCATCCGAGGCGCGGTGTTGAAGGTTCGCATCCGCCTGCGCCGCACCCGCCCCCTCCCCGTGGGCTAGCTGCCTGGGCGGGCCGCTGCGGTCCAGAAGCGGAGGATTGCCTTCACGCAGTGGGAGAGGTCCTGCGGGTCGTCGGGCTTGATGACCCAGGCGTTCGCCCCGGCATCCAAAGCGGCGTGGATGCGCCTCGCGTCACGCAGGGAGGAGAAGATGACCACCGGCAGACGCCGCGTGTGCGGGTCGGCGCGCAGGCGCTGCAGCACGTCCAGGCCCGTCATGTCCGGAAGCCCGTAGTCCAGCAGGACGAGCCAAGGGAGGGTGGCTTGGGCGGCGTCCAGGGCGCCCTGGCCGGTGCTTGCGAAGCGGACCTGGAGCGGCTCGGCGGCCTGGGCGATGCGGCGCTGCAGGTCCAGGTCATCCTCCACCACGAGCACCGTCATCGCACCAACCAACCACTTCCAGCGCCTGCAGCCCAACCAGCTTGCAGGAGCCCCATCTGGCGCCAAGAGCATGGGGCGGCTTCAACTTTGCCCAAAAGACGCTCCCGCCCCTGAAGGACTTCACGAAAATCGTGGGGATTTGCCCTGCGGTGGAGCGTCCGCTGCGCTACGCCCCGCGCCGCTCGATGGCGGCGCGGGCTGCCGCGTCGGCCCCCGCGTTCTGGGCGCGGGGCACCCACTCCAGCCGGTGGCTGGCGAACTGGCCCAAGAGCTTGCGCGCCTCGGCGTTGAGGGAGCGCAGGTTCTCCGCCCGCACCTTGTAGGTCCCCTCCACCTGCCGCAGGATGAGCTGCGAGTCGCCGTGGACGACGACCTCCCCGGCGCCTGCGGCCAGGGCGTGCCGCAGGGCGAGCAAGAGGCCGTGGTACTCCGCCTCGTTGTTGGTGCCGCGGCCCATGAAAAGGCTCAGGCTCTGCGGCCGGCCGCCCTCGACCTGCACGACGGCGCCGGCGCCCATGGGGCCGGGGTTGCCGGAGCAGGCGCCGTCGAACCAGACCGTGGCTCGCATCGCCCTGCGACCGGGTGCCTGCACTTAGAGGATGGGACCCTTGCCCGGCCGCCGGGGCCGCAGGCGCTTGCGGGTCTCCGGGTCCTCCTTGGGGTGCGGCGGGCTGCTGCTGGCGCCCGCCTGCACCTGCTTCGGGTCGGGCTCCCCGCCGTCCTCCTTGCCGGTGCCTTCCTGCGTGCGCTCGGGGGCGTCGCGCATCAGCCCGGAGCGCTCGAAGATGCGCCGCGCGGCGGTGGCGGGGGTGACGCGCTTGCCCACCTTCTCCTCGACGTGCTTCTGCGCCTCCTGCACACGCTCGGGGACCGCGTCCTTGGGGAGGTGGCCGGCCTTGAGCTGCAGGATCTCGTCGCGCAGCAGGGCGGCGCGCTCGAAGTCCCACGCCTTGGCGGCGGCCTGCATCTCCTGCTCCAGGTCCTTGACGAGGCGGTCGAAGCCGGTCTTGTCGAGCGTGGCGAGCTTGTCCTTGGCGACGAGGACGGGCTTCTCGCCGAGGCGGCGGCCGTCGATCTCGATGCCCTTCATGCTGCGCACCGTGGACTTGGGCGTGATGCCGTGCTCCTTGTTGTAGGCGATTTGCGTGGCGCGCCGCTCGTTGGTGGCGTCGATGGCGGCCTTCATGGCGTCGCTCATCCGGTCGGCGTACATGAGGACCCGGCCGTGCAGGTTGCGGGCGGCGCGGCCGATGGTCTGCACCAGGCTGGTCTCGCTGCGCAGGAAGCCGATCTTGTCGGCGTCGAAGATGGCGACGAGGCTCACCTCGGGCAGGTCGAGGCCCTCCCGGAGGAGGTTGATGCCCACCAAGACGTCGAACTCGCCCTTGCGCAGCTTCTCCAGGATGATGATGCGCTCCAGGGTGTCGATGTCGCTGTGCAGGTAGGTGGCCTTGAGGCCGAGCTGCTGGTAGTACTTCGTCAGCTCCTCCGCCATGCGCTTGGTGAGGGTGGTGACGAGGACGCGCTCGCCGCGCCTGGTGGTCTTGACGATCTCGCCGTAGAGGTCGTCCACCTGGCCGGCGACGGGGCGCACCTCGACCTCGGGGTCGATGAGGCCGGTGGGGCGCACGACGGCCTTGACGCGCACCTGCTCGTGCTCCGCCTCGTAGGGGCCGGGCGTCGCGCTGGTGAAGATGACCTGCTGGAATTTCTTCTCGAACTCGGGGAACTTGAGGGGGCGGTTGTCGAGCGCGCTGGGGAGGCGGAAGCCGTAGTCGATGAGCGTCTCCTTCCTCATCCGGTCGCCGTTGTACATGCCGCGCACCTGCGGCACAGAGACGTGCGACTCGTCGATGATGAGCAGGTAGTCCTTGGGGAAGTAGTCGATGAGGCAGCCCCCCGGGTCGCCGCGCGGCCGGCCCGACAGCCGCTTGGTTTAGTTCTCGATTCCCTTTCAGTAGGCGATCTCGCGCAACATCTCCATGTCGAAGCGGGTGCGCTGCTCCAGACG
>JAIVGU010000281.1 GCA_020201445.1 Halobacteriales archaeon | reverse complement strand
GGGGGGAAGGGTGGGAGAGGGAGGAAGGAGAGGGGGGAGGATGGCGCGGCGCCTACGTGTACTGCTGGCCAAGTGCCTGGAGGTCGTGCTGGGTCCCCAGGAAGAGGTCGACGTTCTTCTGCACCTGCTCCTCGATGAGGAGGTAGGTGTCCAGGACGGCGTCCTTCTGCAGGTCGAGCTGGTTGGCCACGTTGTTCCAGCGCTCGAAGCTCGTCCTGTTGTCCAGCCTGTGCGACTCCTTGTAGTCGGTGGCGACCTCGCGGACGTAGCTGATGTCGTTGGTCGTGTGGGTGTCCGTGTGCTGGTAGACCGCCTCGCCGAGCGGCTTGGAGCCGTCGAAGCTGACCTTCGTGGCGGCCGAGACGCCCAGCGCCGCCTTCACGACGACGCGGATGTGCGCCTTGGCGGCGGACTCCAGCTTGAACTTCGCGGCCGCGGCGGCGCGCAGGTGGGCCTGCGCCTGGGCCTGCGCGTTGACGCGGATCTTCGCCACCGTGTACGCCTCGGCGCGCAGGGTGGCCTGGGCCGCCACCTTCGCCTTGGCGTCGAGGGCGGCCGCGGCGTTGGCCTCCAGCGTGAGGATGGCCTTGACCTTCACGTCCACCTGGGCGCCGACGCTGGCGGCCTGCGCCAGCAGCGCCTTGGCGGTCCCGTTGGCCTTCGCCTGCGCGGCGGCCTCGGCGGCGGCCGCGGCGGCCAGGATGGCCTGGGCGCGGGCGCCGGCGTCGGTGTTGTTGACGCCCGGGGCGTGCGCGATGGCCTGCACCGCGGCCTCGGCGGCGGCGTGGATCTGGGTGGCGGCCTGGCTGCCGGCCTCGAGGGCGGCGGCGGCCTGTTGGCGGAGGCTCTCCTGCGCCTGCGCGGCGGCGGCGGTCACCAGCTCGACCTGCTGCGTCGCCTCGGCGTGCAGCTTCTGGCTGGCGGCCAGTTGCGCCTGCTGGACGACCTCGAGGTGGTGGCCCGCCGCGGCGTGCGCCTGCGCCTCGGCCTGCGCGGAGGCGGCGAAGGTGGCGTCGACGCGGGCCTGCGCCTCGGCGTCGACGGCGGCCTCGGCCTGCTCCTGCGCCTCGAGGGTGGCCGTGATCTCGGCCTCCACCATCGCGGTCAGGTTGGCCTCGAGCGCGACGTTGGCGCGCACGCCGGAGAGGACCGTGGAGAGGGTGGCGTTGGCCTTGGTCAGGAGGCCGGCGGCGTGCGCCGCGGCGTCGCCCGCGCCCTTCTCGTCGGGGGCGGCCTGCCAGGTGGCGCCCTCGCCGGTGGCGGTCACGGTGCCGAAGGTGGAGTCGTCCCAGGTCGCCGTGATGTCGTTGTCGCCGGTGGTGTTGCTGGCCGACCAGGCGTCGCCCTTGAGGGTGACGTAGACATTGACGAGGGCGAGCGCCGCGGCGTCGATGCCCTGGTTGCCGGTCACCGGGAGGTTGAGGGCGAGGCGCGCCTTCACCTGCGAGTCGCTGCCCTGGTAGGGGGTGACGCTGAAGCTCGCGGGGCCCACCGCGAAGCCGCCCGAGTGGTCGTCGTTGGCCTGCACGCTGTAGCCGGGCACGCTGGAGGCCTGCGGCGAGGGGGTCACGTTGGCCAGGTCGTCGCCCGGCGGCGGCTGCTGGAGCGCGCTGGGCGGGTTGTTCACGGAGGCGACCTTCTGGACGCCCTCGGTCTGGGACGCGGCGAGGGCCTGCGTGGCGCTGCTGCCGGCCGCCTCGTACTCCGCCACCGCGGCGGCGCCCGCCTGCTGCATCTCGTTGGCGCTGCCCTGCGCGATGGCCTGCATCTGCGCGACCGCCTCCGACGCGATGGTCTCCGGCGAGTCGGCGAAGGGGACCAGGAGGCGGCCGGAGCGCGGCGCCGCCGCCGAGGCGTGGCCGCCCCCGGTGGAGCTGAGGCCGAGGAAAGCCGGGGCGGCGAGTCCGGCCGCGCACAGGACCGCCAGCGTGGCGAGGGTCCCGGTGCGCACGCGGGGACGGCTGGCGCGGGGAGGAGGCGGGGTGGGATGGTCGGTCATGGAGAGGGCTCCGCATCTTGGCGAGACGGCCAAGCACCTTGGCTTCCGACGCCCGGGATTTCCCGCTTCGCGTGTCGCGCCGCCGACGCACAACCCCGCCGCCGCGCACGGTTCCGCCGCCTCGCGGGGAAGGCTATGCGGCGGCCCGGGCGAGCCGCGGTGCCATGCCCACGAACCTCGACATCCTCCATGGCCTCGGGCCGCTCACGACCGTGCGGCGCCTCGACCGCGACGACCTGGCGTGCCTGGCGGGCGTGCTGCCGGCCGCCCTCCCGGCGCCGGTCCCTGCCCCGCAGGCCCCGCACATCCCCACCAACGGGCTTGACCCCTGGCTGGGATGAGCTGCTGTCTGTCGGGCGTGGGCGCACACCCTTTGATGGCCCCGCCGCGCGCAGGCGCAGGTGAGCGACCATGAGCCACGCACCCCTCGACCAGATCGCCAAGCGCATCCTCTCCTCCGTGGCCACCAACTTCCTGGACGCCGCCGCCATCGCCCGCCACATCGGCGCCAGCGAGGAGGTCGTCCGCCACCGCCTCGCCTCGCTGCAGGAGGCCGGCGTCCTGCGCGGCCTGCACCCCCGCGTCGACCCCGCGGCGCTCGGGGAGAGCTACGAGGTGCTGGTGAGCGGCGTGCCCACCGCGCAGACCGACCGCCAGGCCATCGACCGCCTGTGCGGGGCCGCTGGCGTGACGCGCGTCTTCGGGATGGCGGCGCGCCACAGCGTGGCGTTCACGGTGCGCGGCAGCGACCCCGCCGCGGCGCAGGGCCGCGCCCTCGAGCTGGCGCGCGGCGCCGGGCTGGTGCAGGCGCAGGCGACCCTCATCGTCAACACCTTCCACGACGGCGGCACCGCCTGGCCGACCCTGCCGGCGCTCCCGCCCGCCTAGTCAGTTCGCCACGGCCACGGCCCGGGACCGGGAGTGGCTCTCCTTGCGGCCCGGCTTGGGCGGGGCCTCCAGGTCGGCCAGCAGCCGCGTCAGCCGCGCCGGGTCCAGCGGCTTGGAGAGGTGGCCGTCCATGCCGGCGCGCAGGCAGGCCACGCGGTCCTCGGGGGTGGCGGTGAGCCCGATGAGCAGCGGCCGCCCCTGCGGCGCCTGGCGGCAGATCTCGCGCGCCGCCTGCAGGCCGTCCATGATGGGCATGTGGACGTCGAGGAGCACGGCGCCGTAGCGCCGCCCGCGCACCATCGCCACCGCCTGGGCGCCGTCGGTGGCGACCTCGACGCGGTGGCCCAGCCGCTCCAGCACCTTGCGGGAGAGCCGCAGGTTCATGCTGTTGTCCTCCACCAGCAGGACCTCCCGCGTGCGGCCGGGGGGCACGGGGGCGCTCGCCTCGGCGCGCACCGCCTCCACCGCCTCCGGCGAGGCCCGCGGCAGGCGCAGGATGGCGGTGAAGGTCGAGCCGGAGCCGGGGCGGCTGCGCACCAGGATGTCGCCGCCCATGCGCCCGCAGAGGTGGCGGCTGATGGCGAGCCCCAGGCCGGTGCCGCCCTGCACCACGCTGCCCACCTGGATGAAGGGGCGGAAGAGGTGGCGCACCTGCTCGGTGGGGATGCCGACGCCGGTGTCGCTGACCTGGAACTCGACGCGCACCCGGTTGCCCTCGCGGCGCGCGGAGACGGCCAGGTCGATGCTGCCGGCCGGGGTGAACTTGACCGCGTTGGAGAGGAGGTTGAGCAGCACCTGGCGCACGCGGGTGGGGTCGCCAAGCAGCCAGGCCGGCACGTCGGCGGTGCTGTGCGAGGTCAGGCCCAGCCCCTTGCGGACCGCGGCGACGGAGACGGTCTTCAGGCAGCCCGCGACGAGCGGCGCGACCTCGAAGGCGCGCTCCTCCAGGGGGAGCTGCCCGACCTCCATGCGGCTGTAGTCCAGCACGTCCCCCACGACGGAGAGCAGGTGCGCGCTGCCCTCGCGGATGGCCTGCACG
>JAIVGU010000280.1 GCA_020201445.1 Halobacteriales archaeon | reverse complement strand
GTACATGCCCATGCGAATGCGCTCCTTGATGAGATCCAACTCGAGCTGCGCGGCGTTGGCGAGGTTCCCGAAGACGAAGCGACCGACGGGTGTGGTGGTGTCGATGGGTTCGGTGCAACTGTGAATGCCCACGTTGTGCTCGCGCAGGATTTCCTCGACGGCGGCAGCGTGGGCCAGGCTGCGAGCCAAGCGGTCGATTTTCCAGGCCACCACGACGTCGATGAGGCCTTGTTCTGCTAAGTCAAGTAGGCGCTGGAAGGCGGGTCGGGTGGCGTCCCGGCCGCTGAGGCCGTCATCTTTGAGGATGTGGGTGACCCGCCAGCCGCGTTCCTGGGCGCGTTGGCGGCACAAGAGCACTTGCTCGTCAATGCTGTGCTGCTTGGGCGTCGATTGGCGCGCATAGATGGCCACCCGCTGCGGCCCAGCCTTCTTTGCAGTCGCAGCCTCCAGGACGCGCAGCTCCGGTGGGGCAACTATGGCCTTCACGTGAGCACCTCGTGGCGTTGGGTCCGGTTGCAGGAGGAGCAGTAGCGCCACGCTGCAACCGTTTGGGATTGACCGTCGTGCTCGTGCTGCAGTGGAGTGAGTTCGCCAAAGCACACCTCACACACTCCCACAGTGTCAGGGTTGGCGAGGTGGAGGTAGTGGCACGCTTGGCTGCGCCGGTTCTGCTGGTGGAGAATGTGGGGGGATTCGAGGTTGAAGTCGAGGTGCTTGACGGTGAGGTAGTGGACCCAGACGTGCTGCCCCTTCTGGGGTCCGGATTCAATGCGGAGGAACACCCAGTGCCCCGCGACATCCAGGACGATGGCGCGCTGCTCGCACGTCTTGGGGTCCTTCCAGTAGACGTCCTCGTCGATGTAGAAGCCGCGCCGCGTCATGTGGCCCTCCGTTGCAATCGGTCGCAGCTCGAGCAGTGCAGCCAGGTCTCGGAGATCTGGTAGCTGGGCCGGTCTACGCCTTGCAGGGTGTGGATGGGGTGGACGGGACCGTAGCAGACGCAGCACACCCCCGCGAGGCCGCGGCGCTCGCTGTGGACGCGGCGACAGGCTTGCTCGCGGCTCAATTGGAGGTCGCGGTAGACCTTCTCGTCGAGTTCATAGTCGAAGTGCTGGACGTTGAGCTCGTGGACCCATGCCTTCTCGCCGGAGCGAGGGCCGCTGTCATTGCGCACAAGAACCCAGCGGCCGGCAACATCCAAGACGCGGGCAATCTGCAGGCTCCCCGTCAGAGGGTGTTTCCAGTGGACAGGTTCGTCAATCCGGAACCCACGCATCAGGCCTCACCCTGGGTTTTGCGGCGCTGGCGGGGCTCGGATTGGACCGGTTTTTCCTGGTGGCGCTGCATTCGGTCACACGTCGGGCAGTAGAGCCAGCGCGGGAGAGGCGCTTGGGTGCGGGGTTGCTGCAGCGGCCCGAAGCACACCAGGCACGAGACTCCCCAGGGTTGGTCGTTGCGGCCCTTGGCAACCGCACGGCTGGCCTCCTCCCGGTTGGCTTGGATCTTCAGGCTGCGCAGCACTTCAACGAGGTCCATGACTTGCGGCACGAGGCTGCCGCGGTGCACCCACGCCTTCTTGCCCGTCTGCGTACCCGTTTCATTCTGAAGAAGAACGTAGTGGCCCGCGACGTCCAAGACGCGCGCAAGTTGGTGGCCCTGCTTGGGCGTCACGGGGTCGATCCAGGTGACGCGCTGGTCGATGCAGAAACCCCGAATCACGCCGCCACCCCCACATCCTCCTGAGCCGGCTGCTGCCACTGAAGGGCCTCGCGACGGGCGAGGCTGCGACGGGTGAGCTGGATGCGCAGCACATCCAGCATCGCCTGTACGTCCGCAGCGGACTCGTGCGCGTTGGGGTGCGGCACGCCCAGGTAGTATTGGCACGCCGCCGTCAGGGTGCGGGGGGCGTCTTGGGTGAAGAGGAGGTAGGGGTCGAGGATGGAGTTCTCGCGGAGACCCGGTTGGCCGGCTTCGCGGAGGCTTCGGTGGAGGACAGGGATGTCGAAGCGCCGGCCGTTGTACGCGATGAGGGTGTGGCCCCTGAGGAAGCCTTGGACGCGGGCCGCGACGTCGCGGAACTTGGGGGCGTCGGCGACGTCTTGGTCGCGGATGCCGTGCACCGCCGTCGCCTCCGCTGGGATGGGAGCCTCGGGGTTGAGGCGCTGCGTGAAGCCCCGGCGGACACTGAAGTCGGCTTCGAGGGCAACAAGGGTCATTTCGACGATGCGCGCCGAGGCGGAGCGCATCGTCGTCGTTTCCAGGTCGAGGGCCACGTAGGGGCCCGAGGGAGCTGTCGCTAGGGGTTGGGGAAGCATGGGTCGTTTCTCCTATGGGGTTCTTAGAGTCCGAATTGGGGGATGCGGGCGCGGTACGAGGCGCGGACTTCGTGGGGGTCGATGTGGAGGTAGATGTCCAGGGTCTCCTTCGTCGCATCCCCGCGGAGCCAGGCGATGTGCTCGCGCATCATGCCCGCGCGCCGCAGGAAGGTGGTGAAGAAGTGGCGGCAGCAGTGCGGCGTGAACCGCTTCTTGAGGGGACCGCCGGGGACGTGGAAGCCGAGGGCTTGGGCGTGCTCGGCGACGGATTTGGCGGCTTGGTCGGCGCTCAGGCGGCCGCCCTGGTCTCCGGTGAAGAGTGCGTTGGTTTTGGCTCCGCGGGCTTGGCGGATGGCGATCCAGCGCCTGAGGGTGCGGGCGGTCTCGTCGTCGAAGAACACGATGGGATTGCTGCGCTTCGGGTGCGGCTTCAAGGTGATGCTTTGCTGGGCCCAGTCGATTTCCTCGAGGTCCACATCTATGAGTTCTTCGCGGCGGGCGGCCTTGAGGTAGCGCTTGCGGAAGCCGGGCACAGGGTTGCCTTTGATGCGCTCCTCGTACACCAGGAAATCGTAGAAGCTACTGATGGCCGAGAAGTGGGCACGCAGCGTGGCGGGCTCCAGTTCTTGGCGCCGCTGGTCCGCCAGGTAGTCGCGCAGCTCCGGGATGCCGCCCTGGAGGGCCGACTTCTTGCCAAGGAATCGGAGGAAGCCGCCGATGCTGCTCTTGTAGGAGTCCCGTGACTCCTCGGTCAAGCCTTGCAGTTCCGCATCCAAGAGGTAGTCCTCCAGGAGCTTCGCGTTGGCAACCGGCTTAGGCATTCCACATCCACCCCTTCGTCGACTTTCGGACGACCTCGTGCAGTTCCAAGAGCTCCAACTGGGCCGCGAGGGCCTTCAGTTCAGGTTCCCCCTTGAGGTGCAGGCTCCGAACGATTTCCGGTTGGTCCACCGGGCGCGGCTCACCTTGCCGGGTTTGGGCCTCGCTGAGAAGCTTGACGAGGCGGGAATCGAGGCGTTTGACTGGACTGCCGCCCAGGAACTCCTGGGCCCGGTACTGCGCGAGATCCTCGGTGGCACGCTGGTTGAGCACCTCCAGCTCCTCGTTGCGCTGCCGGAGCCCCTCGACTTCCTGTCCAAGTCGCGCCACTTCGGCCTCCAGCTCCGGCACCCGATTCGGGGATGCGGCTTCGGGTTCCTGGATGAGCGAGAGCTCAACGACCTGGAAGACCCACTCGCTGACTTTCTGGCCGCGCTTGTCAGCCTCGTGCTTCCAGCGCGCCTTGGCCTCCAAGGTTGGCAGGTACACGTCGATGCGGCGCTGCTTGACCGTGAGGGTCTTGTTCAGAGGCATCTAGGCCGCCTCCAGGAGGCCGGATGCCGCGTCGGGAGCCATGCTGGAACCAACTGAGGCCCCCACTTAATACTTTACGGGCAAATATGTGCTAAAATCTGTGTTTCGCCGAAGCCAGGGCCTCCCGCCACGGTTATCCCAAGGCTGCCGCTGCGCGCCCCCGTGAAGCTGGCGACGGTGCCGGACGGGAGCCGGGACGGCGCCCTCGTCGTCGTCCTGCAAGACCGGGGGCTCGTGGCCAGGGTCCCCGCGCGCATCGCCCCCAACCTGCGCACCGCCTTGGAG
>JAIVGU010000279.1 GCA_020201445.1 Halobacteriales archaeon | reverse complement strand
CCATCTGGCCGTAGCGGTCGCAGCTCACGAAGTCGAGCCCCTGGTCGAGCAGGAGCTGGACGAACTCGTGCGCGCGCTCGAAGGGGTAGGTGCCGTCGGCGTCGCCCGTGACGATGACGTCCCCGCTGGCGGCCTTGAAGCCCTCCTTGTAGGCACGGCCGTAGCCCCGGCGCGGCTCCACCAGGACGCGGGCGCCCCTCGCCTCGGCCTCCTCGCGGGTGCGGTCCTTGGAGGCGCCGTCCACCACCAGGAGCTCCAGCTCCCAGCCCTTGGCCGCGAACGCCTTGCGGTCGACGGCGTCCAGCGTGGGCCCGATGCCCTTCTCCTCGTTGAGGGTGGGGACCAGGATGGTGACCTTCACGCCCCCGCCGACCTTGCAGGCGGCCTAAAACTTCCGGTGGCAGGGGTGGCGGGCGGCGGCCGCGTCACTCGGGAGGCTGGCGCCCGAGCTTGGCGTCGAGGTAGCCCACCAGGCCGGCGCCCATCCGCAGGACGCCCCACACGGAGCCGCCCTGCATGCGGGCCATGCGGCCGAAGCGGTACTCGCTCCACAGGCTGCCGTGCTTCTGGGTGAGCTGCTTGCGGCCGTAGCCGTTCCAGTACGCCTGCCGCAGGAAGCCGCTGATGGAGTCGCGGGCGCGGGCGTAGACGATGGCGTCGGGGGCGTGTGCGATGCGGGCGCCCGCCGCGACGGCGCGGAAGTTGAGGTCGATGTCCTCCGCCGTGACGAAGGTGGGGTCGAAGCCGCCGATGCGCTCGAAGAGGGCGCGGGGGTAGGCGAGGTTGCAGCTCGGCCACGTCGTGTCCTGGCCCCGGTGGGGCAGCTCGATGCGGTGCAGCTTGGTGAAGGCCCAGTAGCCCAGGCGGAGGGTGCGCCCCGCCACGATGCGGTCGGCGTCGCGTCCCCAGGCGGCGACGAGGCGCTCGGCCCAGAACGGGTTGGCGATGCAGTCGCCGTCGGTGAACGCCAGCAGGTCGCCGGTGGCGAGTTTTGCGCCGATGTTGCGCCCCTCGCCGCGGCGGCACGGGCGGCGCACCACCTGGAGGCCCGGCAGGAGGCCCTCGTAGGAGGCGGCGATGCTGGCGGTGGCGTCGGTGCTCATGGCGTCGACGATGATGACCTCGCGCACCCGCTGCTGCGGCACCAGCGAGTCGAGGAGGTGGCGCAGCCCCTTCTCCTCGTTGCGCACCGTGACCACGATGCTCACGGGGCGCTGCACGGCTCCGCCACCGGACGCCCTTTCTTCTGCGTTTGGGGTCAGCGCCGGCCGCTCAGCTCGCGCCACAGCCCGCGCGGGGAGGCGAAGCGCAGGACGGCCTGCACGTCGTCGCGGCGCAGCATCCCCAGCCCCGCCGCCAGGAGGGCGAACAGGGCGGTGCCCGCCGCGCCCCACAGCCCCAGCTTCCAGAAGCGGTCGAAGGCCGCGAAGCCAGCCCAGCGCAGGGCGCCCCACCAGAAGAGGCCCGCTCCCGCTCCCGCCACCGCCATGCGGGCGAGGACCGGGTCCCACGCGGGGATGCTGAACTTGCGGCGCAGGACGATGCGGAGGTAGGCGAACGCGAGCGCCGTGGACAGGAGGGTGGCCAGCGCGGCCCCGGTGGCGCCGAGCCCGAGGCCCCAATCGGGGATGAACCAGAGGTTGAGGGGCACGTTGAGGCCGGCCGAGATGAGGCTGGTGGTCAGGAGGGGCGAGGAGCGGCCGAGGCCCATCACCTTGGTGCCGACGGGGCTGATGGCGGCCACCAGGACCGACCACACGCCCAGCAGCCGCAGCGGGCCGGCGGCACCCAGGAAGCGGTCGCCCACCGCGACGTGCAAGATGGGGCTGGCCAGGGTGGCGAGGGCGGCCCCCGCAGGCACCGCCACGAGCAGCAGGTACCGCTCGGAGCGCTCCAGCGTCCGGCGGGCCTCCGCCTCGCCTCCCGAGTGCAGGAGGGCCGAGAAGCGGGGCAGCAGCGGGATGGACACGGCGGTCACCACCACGAGCACGGCGCTGCCGAGCTTCTGCGCCATGCCGTACTGGCCGACCTCCTGGGCGGTCTTCAGGTACCCGAGCATGACGACGTCGGTGTAGGAGAGGAGGGCGGCCAGGGCGCCGGAGAGGGCGACCGGCATCGCGTAGGCGAGGTACTGGCGGGCGAGTGCCGCGTCCCAGGGGCCGGGGCGGACGCGGTCGCGCAGCCACCACCACGCCGTCGGGAGGAGGGAGGCGAGCTTGGCGACCACGTAGGCGAGCGCCAGGGCGAGGCCGGCCTGGGCGGGGCTCCACGGCGACCCCATCCCGAGGACGCGCGCCAGCCAGGGAGCCAGCCCGCCCACCGGCGTCCAGCGGCCCTGGCTGCCCGCGATGGCGAGCCCCAGCGCCGTCAGGAACGCGAGCGCCAGGACGGTGTCGAGGGTCTTGATGAGCTCCGTGCGGTTGACCTGCTCCCGCCCCAGCCAGGTGTCGGAGGCCAGTTGGCGGGCGGCGACGACGAGCTGGAGCGCCAGGACCGCGAGCAGGATGGGGACGGTGGTGGCGTCGGCGATGGACTTGCCGAGGAGCCCGAACCACACCGCGTAGCCGAGCCCCGCCACGGCCACCATGGCGGCCATCAGGGCGAGGCGGATGGGGAGGTAGACGCCGAGGGCGCGCGCCGGGTCGACGCCGCGGGCGACGAAGTGGACGTGCGCCTGGTTGAAGCCGGCGTTGGTGAGCAGCCCGAGCAGCCCGAGGGCGCCCATGGCGAAGAGGAAGGCGCCGTACGAGGCGGGCTCGAAGTAGCGCCCGATGACCAGGATGCTGAGGTAGCCGAGGGCGCCGCCGACCACCTGGCTGGCCATCACCAGGGAGGCCTTGCGGCCGACGCTGGGGGGGTCCACGGCTCACCCCACCCGGTCGAAGCCGCGCAGGGTCTGGGCGAGGCCGACGAGGAACGCCAGGGCGATGGCGGCAGTCACGGCCAGGACGTACGCCACCGCCCACGCGGGGTTGCCGCCGGCCAGGGTCCAGGCAGCGAGCACCAGCGTGGCGTGCGTGGTGAACATGGCGGTCTCGAACGTGTAGAAGTAGGCGCGGCGCGCGAGGCGGAGCCAGCCCGGCCCCCCGGCGGCAAGGCTCAGGGACTCCTCGTGCGGCCCGCGGCCACGGCCCGGCCAGAACGCCTGCCGCGCGAAGCCCGCGACGTAGGCGGAGTGGAGCAGGAACGCGGCCGCCAGCCCCAGGCCGAGTCCCAATAGGCCCAGGTCGGTGCCGCGCCGCCACGCGATGAACCCAAGAGCGGCGGGGAGGAGCGCCTGCACCACGATGGTGAACGCCCAGAAGTCGGCAAAGATGCCGACGCGGGAGGTGGCGGGGTCCTGCAGGCGGTGGTGGATGCGGTAGCGGGCCACCTCCCCGTCGCAGGCGTCGTGGACGACCCCCAGGTTCAGCAGGGCGAGGCCAGCCCAGAACGGCGTCCCGCCCAGAGGCCAGAAAGCGAGCAGCGCGAACCCTGGGAGGGCCAGCAGGAGGCCGAGCAGGGTGACGGTGAGCGGGGTGAGCCGCAGCGCGACGTACAGGTAGGAGAGCGGGAACGAGACGACCCTGTGGAGGGGCGCCACCGGAGTCCAGTAGGGCTGCGGGCCGCGCTTGCGGACGATGCCCACGTAGCGTGGGAAGCTCTCCACGGGGAGAGCACAGGACCCGGATTCAAAGGGTTTGGCAGATGGCGCCGCGTCGGTTTGCCAAACCACGAATTGCACGAATTGCACGAACCGGACGGTCCGTCGTGGAAGCCGTGCAATCAGCGGTCCATCGCCTGGGGCGCGGCGCGGCGTCCGTGCGTGAAGAACGGGGCGACCAGAGGGAACAAAAGGGCGAAACTTTCATCCAACCGCCGGCCTTGGCTTCTGAGGAAGCACGGTCTCCGAGTGCATGGCATGGTCGTTCGTCCGCTGCAGCGCTTCCCCCGGTTCATCCGTTACATCGTGCG
>JAIVGU010000365.1 GCA_020201445.1 Halobacteriales archaeon | reverse complement strand
CTGTGGGGAAATTCGTATTGCACCTACCATGTTGCCGCGCCCATCATCCCATTGGCGCTTGACACTGGAACGGCGGGGAGTCCAGTGAAGATCACCGCGAGTGGCGATGGCGGTTGCGTCCACCGGGGCGGCTCCACGTACGACTTCAATTTCACCGTCAGTGGGCACACGCAAGATTCCTCATACCATGGAACGTTCTTGGCGTTCGTGGAGGAGTCCTCCGTGACCTTCCGCGTCCCGGCCGCCTCTTATCCTGCCGCTAACTATCATGATTCCTTCGATGGCCTTGGCGGAGCCGCTTCCTGTGCTGCAGGATTCGCGAGCGCCATGTCGAATGCGATGGGCAGAGCCAATGCATGGGCTGCGGGCGAGCAAGCTGTCATCGCGACGAAGCTTCTGGGCCTTGAGGGCAGGCTGTCCTACATCCAATTGATTGATGGAAGCTGGCTCGTCAACCTGCAGGGCGAAGGGACTGGGCACCTCGCAGCAGAAACTGCTTTCATGGGGCCTTTTGCGGGCCCGACCGCTTGGCAGTGGGAAGCCACCTGGAAGATTCTTGAGCAAGACCCTGCCACATTGCTGGTGGCGGGCAAGGGGAACAGCTTGGGCATCCTTCCCACGCTCTAAATACATCCACTGGCGTCGCGACCTCACATGATGGCGCGCCCAGGGCTTCCAGGGATGGAGTTCCCCTGGCTGGCCGCAGCCATCACCCTCCTCGTTTCCTCCTCGTCGCTGGCGGGGTGCCTAGGCATGGGCCCACCGCGGGACCAAGTCCAGGTGAACCTACATTCATTCACTCTGACGGCATCAAACGGGGATGGTCCCCTGCGTTTGCTTGCCGCCACCGACCGGAACGCAAGCACGGAGTGGATTTGGAAGCCCTCCGCAGGCAAAGTCGCGGATGCCTTGGACCGGGACGTCGAGGTTGCCGCGGCGGTCAGCACAAGCGGCGGGAAGAGGTTGGAATTCCTGTTGAGCACGGATGCGTTTGAGGTGGTTGCGTGGCGGGAGGTTGGGTCGTCGGCGCTGGCCTACCCCCCGCGGAATTGGTTCGATGGGCCACGCGACCTCCTGCCCTTCCTTCCCTTCCGGGTAGCCGGGCTTCCGCTGGCAATCGGACAGGAG
>JAIVGU010000278.1 GCA_020201445.1 Halobacteriales archaeon | reverse complement strand
GTTCAGGATGCGTCAGTCCGTCGCGTTGCGGTTGTCGAGGGTCCACTGGATGTGGTTCCAGGTGCGGGTGAGGTGGTCGGGGGCGGTGGAGCGGACGTAGCCTAGCATCCCCTGGTTGGCGAAGTAGGGGTTCACCTGGTACCAGTCCTTGCCGCCGCCTTGGTGGCCGACGGTGTCGGACACCCGCACCGCGCCGAAGCCGGGGTTCCCCGCCGTGGTGAACTGGAGGCTGGCCAGCCACGCACGGACCTCGTCTGCCTCGGTGGCGGTGGTGGGCGTCGGGTGCAGCAGCCCGGCCTGGCCCAGGCCGGAGGCCAGCAGGAAGACGACGGCCGCGCACCACACCAGACGCATGGCGCCCGGAAGTCGGGACTCCCTCAAAACCGTGCCCACCGGGTGTCCTGCGCCGGAAATAGATGCGCAAGGCAGCGTTTTCGGCAAGGGCTGGACCGCAGCCGCGCAGTTTGTTCACCTGAACCATGTGAGTTGCCTGCTACCCATTCAGACGACCTGAGTGCAATCCGCTGCTGCTTCGCTCAGCAGGGGCAACGCAGGTCAGGAGCTGGTCCAAGATGAAGCGCCAGACGTTGCGGCCGTCGGACGGAGTGAAGTGGGGCTCACCGTCGATGGCATACCAAAACAGACCCCACGAGGCCAAGGAAACGTTGGCTTCCGGCTCGAGGGTGACCATGATGTTCTGCGCACCGTCGTGGCCGAAGTGGCACAATCCCACGTAGTGCCCAGTCTCGTGTGGCGCAACGTAGCCCAGGAGCGTCTGGGGCCAGCCGTCTGTGTAGAAGATGCCGGCCCCTTGCGCCTTGGCTTGGGTGTCGGCGCGCGGCGGGGTGAATGATTGGACGGTGACGCAGCATCCGTCGTCACGGCCACGAGTTGCGCAAGGCGTGGAGTCATTGCCCTCCTCGATTCCGCGGCCGCTGGTAACACCCAGGATGCGGCTTGGCTTACCGCTTTTTGGGTCCTGCATGAAGAGGTTGAAGCCTGCCAGGGCCATCATGGCGCAATTGTCGTCGCGAGCGGGGGTGCGCAGTTTCTGGTCGATGAGGTACGCTCCAAGCGTGTCCGCGTCGAAGGCGAACTCCGTCGAGGATGTCGCCTCGTGGTGGGCGTAGTCGCGGAACCACGAAAAACGCAGGCCCTGGTCCCATGCAACCAGCACGGCCAATTGCTTGGCTTTCTCCGTTGTGTGGCGCAGGTGCTCGGAGACCGCTTGCCGGCTAAGGGCGTAGACGCGCAGGCGGCCCTTGGCGCCGTTGCTATCGACGTATTGGTTGATGTCGTAGCGGTTTGCCGGCCGCAGTCGCTCGGAGCCGTCGTCGTTGACGACCTTGACCACGCTCCGCCCGCGGCCAGCGACTTGGAAGGTGTCGAAACTGCCCAGGTGGGCCAAGGCCATCAGGTCCATGATGCCGTCGTGGTGCAGGCGCCACAGGGGGGTGTTGGCGCTGTCGAACATGAGCACGCGGTGGTTGGCCGGCAGCCGGAACCCGAACGTGCCTCCATCAAGGCCGATGGCCTTCCGGATTGCGTTGCGCTTGGTATCGTCGTCCTTGAACGTCTCGTTCACGAGGTCGCTAACAAATGTGCGCAGTGCGTTGCGCTGCACCGCTTGGACGATGCCGCCGACCATGGCCAGGCCGGTGCCGAGGCGGACGGCGTCGATGAAGAGCCTCAGGACGTCGAGTCCCAAGTTGGCGATGGCTTGGATCACGGCGGCAAAGTCCAGGCGCAGCACCGCGGCAGCCACGCCGACCACGTCCTTGACGACCTGCAGGACGTCATCGAAGACCGCCCGGATGCCAGAAATGGCGCCGCTGACGGCTCCGCCGATGAAGTCTGCAACCAGGACAATCGGGGCAGGAGCATGCAGTGCCACCCAGTCGACTACGCCGTCAACGATTCCTTTGGCGCCGTCCAGCAAGGTGTCCACCGCGTCCTTGACCGTGTCAACCACCGCACCAACCACATCCTCCACGACGTCGCCCACCGTGGAAGGAACAGATGCAACAACATCACACGCATCCTCAAGCCAATCTCCAAAACCCATGAGCGCAGTTTCCGCCCCACGACCCGCCTGTTCATGGATAAGGGATTGCTTTCTGCTTGCTGTTGAGAGTGATTTCGCGGATTTTCAAGCCGCGGGGGCCTAAATTGCACCAAAAGAAGGAATGAACGACTGACTCGTGAGACTCCGCCGCGCAAAGGAGATTCCTAGTAGGCTCGGGGAATCTTGCCTTGGCTCGCAAGAGTCGGAAGGAGACAACATGAAAACCACACCCATCGTCTTGGTCGCCGCCTTCGTGGTCGGCGCCTTCGCCATGCCGGCTTCGGCACAGCCCCCCGGGAATTACTCGATTACGTTCGAGTTCTTGACGACCTCGTACTTCGACTTCAAGGACGGCGTCGGCATCGCCGATCCAGCTGACCAGAACAACCCGTGCACCGCATTGCTGCTGGGCCTGCGCGGCATCCAGCCCCTGGCCGAGACCTGGGAGGTCGACCAGAACATGGGCACCAACCTGAACGGACCAGGCATCAGCGAGGGAAACCTTGTCCCTCCTTTGACTCCTGCGGGTGGTTGGCTTCCCAACTCGGGCGGCATCAACACCGGTGTCGCCTGCCCCATCCCGGGCTCCCCAACCCCGCCTGCGGCCCACTCCCTGTGGCTGATTTGGAGTGGCGTCAACTGGCGTAGCGTTGAGGCCGACTCGGCAGCCAACCTGTTCCTGTGCACTCAGAAAACGTTCGCGTCCAGCAGTCCCGGCTGCCTGGCCGTGCCAGACAATCAAATGTACCTGTGGGCCAGCGCCTGCGTAGGCTTCAGCCCGGCAAGTGGAACGTTCTTCGGCCATGACTACACGGATGGCAAGGGCAAGTACCTCGGCGGCGTTCCATTCGACCTGCTGGGTTTCAAGAACGACATGATCAACTGCCCGATGCGCCGCAACATCGACTACACCGACACCATCCAGGACTTCACGGCTGGCGGCGCGGCGCAGACGTTCGACATCATCAAGAACGAGGCGGTCGTGAGCGCAGGCACGGGCACGACATACATGGCGGTGTGTTGGCAGATCACCTACCTGAACTTCTCGGACCCCCTGAACCCGACCACGAACCTGGCCCAGGCCCACGACTGGAAGCTCATCATCGACCTGAGCGACCCCGGCGCGCCAAGCAGTTGGCTTGCTGCCCTTCTGCTTCACTACGGTGGCGCCCAGCCCGGTGACGTCGGCTTTGGCCCTGCCACCGCTGCTCTGCGTGGGTTCTACAGCGACGACGCGACGGGCGCCGGCCAGAACGGCTTCGCGCCCTGCGTTGCACAGATTGGCGGGACGTGCACAGCGGGCAGCGGGGCTTGGCAATGCACGGTCCCGAACAACGCGCAGTTCTTGGCCCATTGCGAGCATCTGGATGGTAGCGCGTGTGTTGCAGGGGAAACCTGTGACCGATGGACCGGATACACGGTAGGGGACCCCTCCAGCAAAGGCACCTGCACAACGACGTGAACCCACACGAGCCGGCGTATCGGGCCTTGGTAAGAAGGCCTGGTTCTAGCCGGGGCGCGATGCGACCCTGGACCGCTACATCAGCAGCGCCACGGCGGGATACCCGGTCCAGGTCTCCGTGGACGCCGCCGCGGGCTCAGCTCGCGGCCATGCCTCCACTAGCTTCACACCCCGCAATTGCTGACTCGACTAGATTTCGACGGCCACGGCCGGGACGTCAAGGCTGTCGTCGACGTAGCTGATCGCCAGGCGGCCGTCGCTGAGGATGGTGATGCTGCAGTAGTCAAACCGCGTGCTGTGATCGCCGATAGCCTGGGCGCATGCCTGGGGAATCTCACAGACCACGTGGCGATCTTCCCCCAATTGCAGGATGTCTCTGACTTCAGGTTGGCCGGTGATGTTGGTGACGCGGTACGCCAACGTGTGGAAGAAGGCCTGGTCCGTCAGGCTCTGGGCATAGAATGTG
>JAIVGU010000277.1 GCA_020201445.1 Halobacteriales archaeon | reverse complement strand
GTCCATTCCAGCTTGGCTACAGCTTGGCGGTAGATAACTCGGCCAGGAATCCTATTGGATTCGTGGCACGGCAGCGCGGCCCGCGCTCCATCCTCGGCCCTACGTGAATCCGCAACTGCTGGGCGGGGGACGAGCCTTGAGGCATTCCCGAACCAAGGTTCGGGGCGGCGGGCTTCACCTATTTGTAGCAGCGATGGGTCGCGGCACCACCGCACGCGTACCCAAGCGGCCAACGGGAACCGGCTCAAGATCGGTTGCTTCGTGCTTCACAGGTTCGAATCCTGTCGCGTGCATAGGGAAAAAGGTTCAGACGCGTCAAAATCGCCAGAAACCGACAGTCAGACGCGGTTTCGGCTACAGAAGAGGCGCGGGACGTTTTTCCCATTAGGTTGGCGGCCCGGAGCCGGCATGGCGGGTTGCCGTGGCGGGGCTCGTCATGCCTGAGCACTCAAGCCAAGCCCCCTACCGGGCTCGACCTATCCCAGAGAAGAAGCGCGCCTCGACCTTGGATCCACTCGACGCTTTGGCTTCGTAGGGGGAGGTCACATCGTTCGGGAAGCGCAACCCAAAGGCTTCCTTCCAAAGCACGGATGTGGCTTCAGTCAAGGGTCCGTAAGCGCGTTGTAGCGAGCTGCCAGCCGCGTCTAGAAGAACGAGTGCCTCTGGAAGAAGTTGTTCGACAATGGTTGCCGTGGGATGCGCAGTTTTTGGTTCCTGGCTTAAGTAAACGAGGACGTAATCAGTATCATCCAAGCGAAGGGCCACGAATCTCGCTCCAGGGGGAGTAGATTCGACGACGATATCCACTTCGGTTGCCGCGAGCAGGTCGTATGGTAAGGGCTTGGAGGTACGCCACGCACGATTCCAGCCGACGACTCGTGCAGTCATTGGCATCGGGGAGGGAATATCTTCCGGGTAGAACAGAAGCTCGGCGCTATTTGAATAGGTCCGTCGCGTTTCGCCTCTGAACGACTGGTCCACTACGGCAGCGAGATGCCAAGCTTCTTCGCCATCCAACACCGCTAGATTACCAGATTCCACGAGTTTTCGAAGGCTTGCAAGATCACGATGCTCCGCGGGGTTCTCCCATGTGATTTGAGCGGGATGCAACGGTCTGCTCGGCGAAAACCATGCAGGATGAAGCCACGCACCAAGCACTTGGCCACCTGGGAGGCGCCATGTCTGCCGGGATGCCGAATGCCCGGCACGAACCGCGCGAAGCTTGCCGCCCTCCGAGCAGCCACGCTACGCACCACGCTACCGGCTTCATCGCGAATGTGCCCCGATCCTCGGGGACAGGTTATAGCGGTGGCGATCACCCGGCCGTACCTGAACAGGAGAGGGGCTACCGGCGGCAGGTTTGGTCGCGGAGGGCAACAACGGCTGCCTGGACCGCGTGGGAATAGAATGAGTGAGCTTGCCGACGCCGGTCCAGCTTACAGGGACTTGCTTGAGAATCGGTCGCTGGGCGCACTAGCAAATGGATGTCGCTCAATTACGGCTGGGGTATAGGATCTTGTACGGATAAAATAGGTTGCCATGAGCAGGTTCTGTTCTAAGTCGCGGGATTTGAGGCGCCCTCCTTTCCCTGTTCCAGGTCGCGGGATGCCGCCCTGATGGCCTCCAGCCACCGGAACCCGACGAGCGGCGGCAGCCCGGCGGCCTCGCCCGGCGTCTTGCCGAGGCTTCTCCAGCCGAACATGGAGCCCCGGAACGTCGTTCGCAGATAGTCATTTTAGCAGATAGGAAAATAAGCGGCGCAATGGTTTTGCCTACCTGCTTACTTGCGGCACCATCATGGTTGCCGAGAAGAAGGGCCGCGAGCGGTCGAGCCATCGAGTGGACGAAGCCGAAGCGGCACGGATGAACCATCCCGCATCCTGAAACACTCCCGTCCAACAGGAGAAAATCACGCGCCGACGGAACAGAACCCGCAGGTAGCGCAAACCGCGAACGTATGCTGGCCTCTTGCTCGCTTGCTGCCTGGGGGGAAGACTTCTCCCGGCAATCTTCCAAGGCGAGTCGGCTTTCGTTAGTAACTACTCTTCGAATTCGGGCATCGCTCGCCGCATGAACTCGTCGAACAGGGGAACGGTGAAGGCCATGAGGCCATGGGCTGGAACCCAAATCATGCCTTTGCGCAGGAGGCTGGCGCGGGCAGGGCCCATGCTTGTCGTCTTGACGCCGAGCTCGTCGGCGACGTCGCCGGTCCGGTGGGGGCCGGGCCCGAGTTCTGCCATGGCGCGCAGGAAGTTCTTCTCGCTCTGGGTGAGGCGGTCGAAGCGGACCTTGAAGAAGCTCTGGTCGAGAGTCTTGACCGCTTGCTCGGTGGCCTCGTCGACGACGGTTTTCGTGATGGGCGACTTGGCGGCCTTGTTCCAGGAGTGGTAGCCCCATTCCTGGATGAAGTAAGGGTAGCCGTGCGTCAGTCGGTGGATTTCTTGCAGGGCGGTCTTCTCGAACTCGACGCCGACGGCGCGGACGGGACCCTGCAGGGCCTTGGCGGCATCGGCCTCCGATAGCGGGCCGACCTGGGGGAATGTGAAGAGCCGCTCGGCGTAGGATTTGGATTCGCCGGCCAGGGCGGGCAGGATGGGCAACCCGGCGCCGACCAGGATGAGCGGAAGCTGCCGCTGCTGCATGCGGTGCATGGCCATGATGAGGGCGCTCAACTCCTTCTCGTTGAGGTACTGCACCTCGTCGATGAGGATGGCGACGGCGGTCTGTCGCTCGGCGGCCGCCTCGGCGACGGCAGCGAAGAGGTCGGGTAGGTCGGCCTCGATGTCGCCACTGTCGGCGGTGCCCTTCTCCGGGTCGATGTCGAGGCCGATGTCGAAGTCACCCCAGCCGATGCGAACGGAGCCCACGAAGCCCTTCAGAACGGCGAGCGCCCGCTTGGCTTTGTGGCCGACCGCGGCCATGCGGTCGAGCTCGAAGAGTAGCTTGCGCAGGTGCGGGGCCAGCAGGCGCGGCAGCGACTTATCCTCGTGCGCCTCGACGATGATGGTGCGGTAGCCGTCCGCCTGCGCCATGCGGTCGATCTCGTTGAGCAGCACGGTCTTGCCGACGCCGCGCAGCCCGGTGAGGAAGAAGCTGCGCTCGGGGCGGCCTTGCCTGACGCGAGCCAAGAGGACCCTGGCCTGCTCCAGGATGTTCGACCGGCCCACCAGTTCCGGTGGAGGCGAGCCCGCGCCAGGAGAGAAGGGATTGGTTGTTGGGTCCACGCTCACACCAAGATATACCGACTTATTGCCATTTCTAGTCGATTTTGGCTAGAATCGGCTATACATCAGCATAGTTCAGGGAGCCTCTCCTGTGGGCGTGAGGCCGTCCTCTGCGATGTACAGAACGGAGCGGGCGCCCTCCTGCCGGGTGAGGAACCCCTGCTTGGCAAGGCGGTTCAGGCGGAGCTGGAGGCTGCTGCGCGGCACCCCCGTCCTGGCGAGGCCCTCCAGTACCTCAACCTGCCGTCGCGGCCCGACCTCGCGCAGCCAGGCGACGATGCCGCGATCCACCTCATCGAGGGCGTGCTCGACGAGAAGTCTGCGGACCTCCGCTGGCGACGGCTGCTGGCCGGGGAAGTGCCGAAGCGCCTGGCCATGCCTGGTCGTCCAGACGGCTCCCGCCCGCATCAAGGCCAAGACGTGGTAGTGGAGCGTTCCCCGCTTGAAGCCCGTCGCGCGCTCCAAGGCCCGGAACGAGAGGCCCGGCTGCTCCTCGATGATGGCGAGGATGAGGTCGCGCCGCGGGTGGGGGCGAAGCCACCGCGAGGCCATGTCAGACCCCCTTCGGAGTTTCCGTCGGGGGCGTTGCCGTAGTGGCCGCCGTCGAGGCATGCGGCGTCTTGCCGGGCTTCGGCGTCTGATAGAAGATGGCCTGCAGGGTCCCCGTCCACACCGGCCCCAGTTCAACGTGGAGGACCGGGAATGCTTCCTCGACGCGCCGCTCCAACTCGAAGACGGCACGCTGCACCGCCTCCAGCATTGGACCAGTTGACTCGGACGCTTCTACCAGGAACCCGCGTTGCAGGCGGGTCAGGTGGACGCCGCGGAGGTCGCGGAGGAGGGTCTTCAGGGTCTGCTCGATGGTGTTGCCGAGGTCGCCTGAGAGCCAGGACGGGAGTCGGACGGGGATGACGATTTTGCACGAGTAGGTCATGGGTCACGAGCGCGGCGCGGGGCCGCAGCCCGCAGGCCCGCGCCGCAAGGGGCTGGCGCCATCGACATCGCCGCACTGTCACGGCGGGAGATTTGCCAATCTAGCACAAGCCCTGCCCGACTGCTGCCTTTTGAGCGCCTTTTGCGGGCTCCCCCCGTCAGTCTGTGCTGCTTTCGTGCCCGCCGAGTATCCAAAACCGCATTAGTGCGATTTTTGGCGTGGATTCGAACCTTTATCGGTTCGAATCCTGTCGCGTGCATCTTCGCGAGCAGAAATCACAGCCGCGTCACGGTCCCTCCAGCCGCGCCCGTCTTTTTCTAGGAGTGGGGGGTCGCCGCCGTGTGCCGTCCTGGGATGGGGTGCTGGTCCGCTTCGGCGAGATCGGCATCAAGTCGGCGCCGGTGCGGCGGCAGATGCTGGAGCGGCTGCGCCAGAACCTGCTTGGCGGGATGGTGGCCACCGGCACCGAGGGGGATGTGCAGCGCATGGGCAGCCGCCTCTGGATGGTGGGACCCGACGTCCCGGCCCTGGTGCGGGTGGCGACGCACACGTTCGGCGTGGTGTCGGCGAGCCCGGTGCGGCGCGTGGCCCCGACGCTGGAGGCCATTGGCGCCGTCGCCGCGGAGCTGGCGCTTGCCTATCCGTGGGGGTCGTTCGCCATCCGCGCCCGCCGCGAGGGGACGCATCCCTTCACCAGCCAGGACGTGAACGTGCAGGTGGGCAGCGCCGTCTACCGGGCCGCGCAGGCCGCCGGGCGCTCGCCCAGGGTGGACCTCGGCAACCCCGACTTCGCGCTGGAGGTCGACGTGCGGCAGGGGCAGGCCTACCTGTTCACCGAGCAGCACGAGGGCCCCGGCGGCATCCCTGTCGGGACGCAGGGGACGGTGCTGGCGCTCCTCTCCGACGCGGCCTCCTTCGTGGCGGCGTGGCTGATGATGCGCCGCGGCTGCGCGGTCGTCCCCCTGCACGCGGGGACCACGGGCTCGCTGCCGGCCGACGCGGTGGAGGCGCTGGCGGCGTGGGGCCTGCCGCGCGAGGTCGAGGTGCTGCCGCTCTGCAAGGGCACGATTCCCAAGCCAGTCCTGCTGGAGGCTGCCGCGCAGGTGGCCCGGGAGCGCGGCGCGACGGCGCTGGTCACCGGCGAGGGGCTGGACTCCGCGCTCTGCACCGCGCCCCTTCCCGTCCTGCGGCCCGTCTGCGGCCTCGATCCCGAGGAGCGGGCGCGCTGGGAGGCCCGCATCGGCCTGCCGCCCATCGACGCCGCGGGTGTGCTCGATGCAAAGGGTCCTGAGACGGTCGCGTCTGCCCTCTCGATGCGGCGGACGGTGACGGCGTGAGCACCAGTTCCACACCCCACCAAACCATGAATCCCACGAATGGCACGAACCGCCGTTTCGTGGGGTTCGTGCACTTCGTGGTTGCCTCGGAGGCGGCATGAGGGTGCTTGTCGCCGGCGCCGGCGCCGTCGGGCAGTGGCTCGGCGGGCGGCTCTTGCAGGACGGCCACGACACGACGCTGCTGTGCCGCCCCGCGCAGGCTGCCGCAATCAACGGGCCCGGCCTGTTCGTGCGCGGCCACACCGAGCTGCACGGCCACCCCAAGGCGGTCACGGCGCTGGCGCCCGGCACCGACCCGTTCGAGGTCGTCGTCGTGACCTGCAAGGCGCACCAGAC
>JAIVGU010000276.1 GCA_020201445.1 Halobacteriales archaeon | reverse complement strand
ATTCTAGCCTGGATAAGGAACGGCCCTCCTAAGGCCGGTGTCGTGGGTTCGAATCCCACCGGGCGCGCTATCGTCAACGGGAGAGAATCCCACCGGTCAGGCGTTTTTCGGCCTTTGAGAGGTGGGTCGAGGCTGCTGGAAGGCTCGCGAGAGCCAGTCTTCGCCGTACTGCGGCGACTTGGAGAACGCCCGCGCCGCGGGGCCGTATGTGTCCCGCGTCATGTCCACGGATTCGTGGCCGAACCATTCGGCGACCTGGTTGTAGGCGCTGTCCGTGAACCCGGCGTCGATGATGCGGGCATAGACGCACCACTTCCGGCCGAGGTACGGGTGGAACCACGGGAACCGCGGCTTCACCCTGCCGACCAGGAACTCCTTGAACGCCTCGGGGGTCGGGAAGTCCTTGCCCGTCAGCGGGTTGGGGAACATCGCCTTGCCCTCCGGGTTCAGTTTCTCGCGCCACTTCAGCCAGCCTTCGAGGCTGAGGTGACGCCTGGACTTTGCCAGCCACGTCGGTTCCACGAAAATGGTCCGCTCCCGGTGCCGCTTCTTCGGCTCCGTGACCAACAGGATGCCGGTCGTGGGGTCGAAGTCCGTTGCGCGCAGGAACCAGAACTCCTTCGGTGAACGGAGCCCCAAGCCAAAGTGCATCGCCAAGACGTGGCGAACCCACGCATTCTCGATGGCACCCGCATGCTTGTGGTCCCGTGCATAGGTGGTATGGAGCAGGCCGTGGATTTCCTCGGGGGTCGGGATGCGCTCGCGATGCCGCTGCGGCATCGGTGGCGATACTGGCCACACCTCCTTGGGAATCCCCAGGAACCGGCTCAACAGCCGCAACGCCTTGAGGTCGTTTCCCAAGGCAGAGCTTCCGGATTGCCGGTCCTTCCGGACCTGGTAGTACAGCCGACCCGACATGACGAACTGCCAGCGCGAACCGTGGAGCATCACCGGCTGGCCCTTGTAGCCCGCCATGAAGCGGAGCTGCCGCACGGTTCCCGTGACGGTTCGTTCTGCCTTTTCCTGGTCGTTCAGCATCCAGTCCCGGAAGTCTTGTTCGGTCCATTTCGGGTCGTTTTCCTCGTTTTTCAGTTCTTCCAACAGTCGTTGTAGCCCGGGTCGCTTTGAGGCGTCCCAGGCGATTGCCATGGTGTCGTCGTTCGCCGCCGAAGCGACGAACTCAGCTTCACCTCCGCCGCTGGGAGGCGTACCGCCCGATATTATGCCTCCTTCTGCCACCAGAATGGCTTCGGCAAGAGCCTCCGCCGCGGTTTCAGTCAAGGCGGGACGCCACCGCCGGAGAGGCGTGCTGCATCCATCTTGCAGACGGCGCAGCGCGGTCGGTCATGCACGGGGCGGCCGTTGCGGATGCGGACCTTGGGACCCTCGGCGTACAGCCGGGGGCGTCCCGCCGGTTTGGCGGAGCGCGGGCCGTATAGGCGGCCGTCGTTGCGCACCTCAAGCACAGCGCTGGAGCGCTCGCGCGCCAAGTCCAGCTCCAGCTCCGCAAAGAGCGCAAGGATGCCGCGCAACAGTTTGCTCATGGGGTCCTTGGCGCTGATGCGCACCCCCTGGTCCACGGCCAGCAGGTCCACGCCCCGGTCAAGCAGCTCGTTGGCGACCTGGTGGAAGTGAAGGGTGCTGCGCATCACGCGGTCGAGCTTGACGGCCGCGACCATGTGGATGTGGTGCCCGCGGGCCGCAGCTAGGACCTTGTTCCAGCCGGGGCGGTTGGGGTTGCCGCCCGTCACCACATCGTACTCCTCCATCGCTACGTCGTGGCCTTCGCGGGCGGCCCAGGCGCGCAAGGCATGGAGCTGGAGCTTCCAGCTGCCCGGCGGCTCCTCGCCTTCGCCCTGGGGCTTCCAGCCCTTCGGTGGCTTGGAGTTCCTGGCGTACAGGGCGACGCGGCTCATGCGAACCCCTGCAAGGATGACTCGCTCGCCACGCTGGCGCGTTCCTGCCGGGCAATCAGGACCTCGGCCACCTTCTCTTCCCGGTCGAGCTGGCTCTCGATTGCCGCCACGAGGCGTTCGAACAGCGTCATGTGCTGTTTGTCGCGAGCGTCGCAGGCATCGAGCCGGCGTTCCAGGGCGCCAACGCGGGCCTCCGTGTCATGGGCGCGCATGACGGCCGCCATGACCTGGGGCGGCCCTTCCAGGGAACCGTCGGGCCACGGCGTGCCGTCCACCTTGACCGTCTGGACGTGGCCGTCCGGCGTCTTGGGGAAACCCGGCGCATGAATCGCGACCTCGACGGGTTGCACCTTCTTGCCCTGGCGCGCCGCAAGGGTGAATCCGGCGGCGTTGCCCCAGGTGTGGGCTTCCTTCTCTACCCAGTTGTCCCACCAGTCCGGGATAGCTTCCACCTCGGCGGCCGAATCGAGCGTGACGTGGGGCGGGTACGCAGTCACGCTTCGTTTCTTCCGGCCGTCACTGAACTGGAACCGCCACGTCTGACCCTTTGCGTCCTGGTGGTCATAGAAACGAAACGAGACGCCGCTGGCCTTCGTCGTCTTCTGCCATCCTGGCGCCTTGCTCGGGTCCTTTGGTGCGGCGAGGACGGGGAAGACGCGGTGGCCGCGATGGGCGATGGCAAGCGTGCGGCTGGGGGACCGCACTACCCGGTCGGCTTCTTTGTCGCCGCGCAGGGCTGCTTCGAAGACCGGCCAGCGCTCGCCTTTCGCGTAGGTCGTGAACTCGCCACGCTTGCCGCCCGTCTTCACGGCCAGGACCCGTTCCGCCAGGAGTCGGCGGGCGTGGTATCCGACCGACTGGGGGCTTTTCCGAAGCCGCTGGGCGGCCTTTCGTTGGGTCAACCCTCCCTCGGCCAGGCAGCGCGCAACGGCGCCGCGCAGAGCTTGGGCGTCCTGGGGCCGGCTCAAGTCGCCACCCCGGCAAAAACAAAGGCCGACCGGCGGGCCGACAAAACCCTAGACTCGTCGGCAAAGGATTGGAAAAGGGAAAAGGTGGCAAAGGCGGCGCGGTTGCAGGGTGCGGTTGGTTCCGCTTTGTTTGCCTCAACCATGCCGTACTCCTCGATGGGCTGCATCATTCGCCGCGCTGGTCCAGGTAGTTGCTCAAGGCCAGGCGGCAGACTGCCACCTTGGAGACGCCAGTCTTCTGGGACTCTCGGCAGAGCGCATCCCAAAGAATGGTGGGCAGTCGCAGCGTCACGGTTGCAGGTTGGGGGTCGTTGTCAGGCATAGTGCCCTCAAGCAAGCACTATACGTTGGGACATACTACTGCGTGCCCATGCCTAAACGAAGCCAAGTTGAGTCTGCAAATTCACCAGCAGAATCCAAAATCGGTATCAAGGAGAAGCCTAGCCGTGCAAAACTTGGCCGATTCCTGACGGAGCGGGAGCGCCGAATCCTGAAGGCCGGGCCAACCTACGCGTCCGTTTCCGCATCCAAGAGCCAGAAGAAACAGAGTCGGGAGGAACACCGATTGGTCAGCGATTTTGCGCGAGTAAAACGCAAGGCGACCCGATGCGGGGAAGGTGCCCTGAAGGACCTCGCCTTCTTGGCGCGCATCATGGACGACGAATGGTTGTACCGCGTGGCAACCAGTTCCTCCCAACCGCCCGCGGGCATCGCTCTCGGCCTGGGGTCCTATCCCGGCAGCCCATACCCTTTGTGCGACTTCTTGCGATTCCTCGCCGCCAAGGGCGGACGGCGGAAGGCCCCGAGGTTGCAGGGAAAGGAAGGGGTCCTATCGTGGGAAGAAACAGGTCCCGACGTTTTGACCGACCTCTTGGGTAGCATGGAGGAAGGCCTCAACGCCCGCGAGAAGGGGTCCCAGAAGCACTCCCTGGCGCACACCATCCAACCCATAGTCCACGAATCTGGGGAAAGGTACGGACGCCTACCCCTTGACCCCCTGCTTACCGGCGAGCAGGAACCCCCAACCACCCGGCGCAGGAAGAAGGGTGCCCCCTCTTGACCAACCCTGTAGGTCTCAAGGGTGGTCAGAGCCCAGGGGTCCCAGCACACCTTAGGGT
>JAIVGU010000098.1 GCA_020201445.1 Halobacteriales archaeon | reverse complement strand
GGCTTGAGGCTGAACTCGGGGTCCGGCTTGGCCTTGGGGCGGCCGAGGTGCGAGACGAGGACGACCTTGGCGCCGGCCTTGCGGAGGAAATCGATGGTCGGCAGCGCCGCCGTGATGCGGGCGTCGTCCGTCACCTTGCCGTTCTCCAGGGGAACGTTGAAGTCGACGCGGACGAGCACCCGCTGTCCCTTGAAGTCGCCGTCCCGCAGGGTGCGGAGCATGGGGCGCGCGACTGGGAGGGTGTTTTTCAGGGCTTGGGCGGGCATGGGGAGGGGATGCGGCTGGAGGTTGTCATGCAGATGGTGTGTGCAACCTTTTCGCTGACCAAACAGGGGCTCCTCCGCACCGAGGTCGCGAAACCCATGGAAGACGCGTGCAAAGCGTGCCAACATAGCCAAAGCTCCCCGAAACCCCAGCACCTCTGTTCGGTGGAGATGGCGACGCTGTGAAGGCCAGCCGCCGTGCGACCGCCTTCATATCCCTGGCCGGCGTGGGCGCCGCGTGGCCTCCTACTGCCCCACCTGCAAGGGCCTCCTGCGCCCGCAGCGGGGCACGCTGGTGTGCATCCGCTGCACCCAGGCGGGGCGGGCGCGCACGGTGACGTCGGGCGGGCGCCGCATCGCGCTCGCGCAGGGGCAGCAGGGGCTCGGGACGATGGCGGCAGCGCCCACGGCTTACGACCCGACGCTCACGCCGCAGCCCAGCACGTGGAAACCCATCCACGCGGGGGCGCCGCACCCGCAGCTCGGCCTGTTCCCGTTCGACGCCATCCGCGAGGGGCAGCGCCGCCTGACGCGCGACGTGACGCTCGCCGTGCAGGGCCGCCGCCACCTCGTCGCGCAGGCGCCCACCGGCCTCGGCAAGACGGCGGCGAGCCTGGCGCCCGCGCTCCAGCACGCGCTCGCCGAGGGGAAGCTGGTGCTGTTCCTCACCAGCCGCCAGAGCCAGCACCGCATCGCCGTGCAGACCCTGCGCGCCATCCAGGAACTGCGCGGCGTGTCGTTCACGCTCGTCGACCTGGTCGCGAAGCGCGACATGTGCCTGCGCCGCGAGGCGAGCGAGATGCACCCGGCGCGCTTCCCCGACTTCTGCTCCCGCGAGACCCGCACCAAGTCCTGCCAGTTCCTCGGCGAGGTGGACGGCGCGACCCTGGAGAAGGTCCGCACCGGCGTCCTGCACGTGGAGGAGCTGATGCACGCCTCGCGCCAGGCGCAGCTCTGCCCACACCTTGTGGCGATGAAGGCGGCGGCGGAGGCGCACGTCGTGGTGGCGGACTACAACCACCTGTTCAGCGACATCCGCGAGCAGAGCCTGGAGCGCCTCGGCCGGGGCCTGCAGGACATCGTCCTGGTGGTGGACGAGGCGCACAACCTCCCTGACCGCATCCGGCAGGCGCACGCCCACCGCGTCACCCCGTTCCTGCTCGACGGCGTGGCCGGCGAGGCGCGCGCGGAGAAGGCCCGCGACATCGAGGCCGACGTGGGTGCGCTCAAGAACGCCCTTGCCCGGCTCGCCTCCACCGCCGTGCCCGAGGACACCCGGCGCGACGACGGCCGCAAGGTCGCCAAGCTGGCGGTGGACGACCTGCACCTCGCCTTCGAGACGGAGCGCCGCGGCGCCTTCGGCGGCACCCGCACCCTGGCCCAGGTGGTGGAGTCGCTCAAGCCGATGGTGGCGAAGACGAAGAAGGGCACCGACGCGCTCGTCCACTCCGAGCAGTTGCTGAAGGCGCTCGACGACTGGGGCCGCTTCCGCAACGGCGCGCTGCGGTTCCTGGAGTGGGAGGACTTCGGCGTCGGCGGCCCCCCGCAATCGGTGGAGCTGCACGTCCGCCTCCTCGACCCCAGCATCCCGGCGAAATCGGTCTTCGAGCGTGTCCACAGCGCTGTCCTGATGAGCGGCACGCTGCGCCCGCCCGAGATGGTGCGCGACCTGCTCGGCCTGGAGCCCGCCCGCACCACCGTGCGCACCTACGACAGCCCCTTTCCTGCCGAGAACCGGCTCGTCGTCGTCGGCGAGGGCCACACGACCCGCTACACGGCGCGGGACGAGGCGATGTGGGCGAAGATGGGCCGCACCATCACCGACCTCGCGGCCGCCGCGCGCGGGAACGTCGCCGTGTTCAGCCCCAGCTATGCCATCCTGCGCGACGTCGTGCGCAACGTGGAGACCCCGAAGCACACCATCGTCGAGGAGCCCGGCTGGGGCAAGGCCGAACGCGACCAAGTCCTCGACACCTTGGACGGCGAGAGGGCCCGCAGCGGCGCGGTTCTCTTCGGCGTCCTCGGCGGCTCCTTCTCCGAGGGCGTGGACTTCAAGGACAACCTGCTGTCGGCGGTGGTGGTCGTCGGCCTGCCGCTCGCCCCGCCCGACCTGGAAGTGGAGGCCGGCATCGCCCACCTGGAGTCACGGCACCCAGGCAAGGGCCGCGCCTACGGCTACACCTACCCCGCGATGAACAAGGTCCTGCAGGCGATGGGGCGCCCCATCCGCAGCGCGACCGACAAGTGCGTGGTGCTTCTTTTGGACGAGCGCTACCTTGGTCCACCGTATCGGCAACTGTTGCCTGACGGAATCGTCGCGAGCCAGGAGCCGGCGAAGGTGGCGGCGGCGTTCCTGCAAGCACACGTGCTTTGAGTCTTCGGCACCGACCAAACCACGGATTGCACGGATGGAGGGCCATCGGGGTTGCCCGTGCCGTCAAGCTCGGCAAACCGCGGATTTCGCGGATGACGCGGATTTGTGAAGGGCGTGCAGCAACAGGGCAACCTTCCTCCGCGCCATCGGCGGAATCCGCGTTCGCCGCGAGCCGTGCGCGGACAAACCTGCTCCGTGAAATCCGTGCAATCCGTGGCTCAGTCGGTGCGTGGTCCGCTGTCCAGCCTAGAAGAGCCCCTGACCGCGAACCCCGCGAAATTCCCGGAAAGAGGTCTGCGGGGTTCGCGCCCTTCGCGGTTTGGGGCCTGGGGGCAATCCAGTTCCGGCCCAACAACGCCCCTTTTTCTACAGGGCCCCCGTCGCGCGGCCCGGATGCAGTCCAAGGGCCTCATCGCACGCCGCCTCCTCGGCATCGAGATGTCGGGCATCCGGAAGATGTTCGAGCTGGCCGGCAAGGACTCCATCAACATGGGCCTCGGCGAGCCGGACTTCGAGCCCGCGCCGCACATCCAGGACGCCCTCGACGCCGCGGTGCGCGCCGGCAAGAACCACTACGGCCCCAGCCTCGGCCTGCCCGAGCTGCGCGAGGCGCTGGCGCACCGCATCAAGGACTACCGCCACGAGAAGGTGGCGGCGCAGAACATCATCATCACGATGGGCGCCACGCAGGCGCTGATGACGGTCAACCACACCTTCGTCGACCACGGCGACGAGGTGCTGGTGCCCGACCCCGGCTTCGTCCTCTACGCGGCGCAGGCGCGGCTGTGCGGCGGCTTCCCCATCCCCTACTCGCTCACGCCGGAGACCAAGTACCAGCCGGACATCGAGGAGATCAAGGAGCGCATCACGCCCCGCACCAAGCTGCTGGTGGTCAACACCCCGAGCAACCCGACGGGCGCCTGCATGGACAAGGCGATGGTGCGCGGCCTGTGCGAGGTCGCCGAGGACGCCGGCATCATGGTGGTCGCCGACGAGGTGTACGACTTCCTCTCCTACGACGCCGAGCACCACTCGTTCCTCAGCCACATGGACAACGTCATCTGGGTCAACTCGTTCTCGAAGACCTACGCCATCACCGGCTGGCGCCTGGGCTGCATCGCCACCAAGCGCGAGTACGTGCGGGCCATCGAGACGATGCACTACTACACGGTGGCCTGCCCGCCGACGCCCATCCAGTGGGCCGGCGTCGCCGCCCTGGAGGGGCCGCAGGACCAGGCAGAGGCGATGCTGAAGGAGTTCAAGCGGCGCCGCGACCGCATCACCAAGCGCATCAACAAGATCCGCGGCATGACGATGGTCAAGCCGGGGGGCGCCTTCTACGCCTTCCCGAAGTACGACTTCGAC
>JAIVGU010000364.1 GCA_020201445.1 Halobacteriales archaeon | reverse complement strand
GCCGAGGCATGTGTCGCGAAGGTCCGCGCAGGTGACGTAGCAATGCCGCAGAATCTTCGCCAAGCGGTCCCAGCCGGGTTCGGCGGTGTGGGTGCCTCCGTCCGGCAGGAGGGTCTCGGTCGGGTCCTTCACAGAGGGGAGGGGCGGGATGCAGACGTAGCTGCCCGGCGACGGGGGGCGGAAGGTGTTGGCGGATGCAGCCTGGAACGGGATGGAGGCAAGCAGGAGCATGGCCATCGCCAGGGCAAGACCAGTCGGCCCGCGCTGGGGCTTGTTTGGCTGGGTGGTTCGGTTCATAGGTTTTCCTCGGAGTGGTGCCCGACGTGAAGGAGACAAGCGCCGGGGGGAGAGAGGTGGACCAGCAGGGCGCTCGCGTGCGAACGGACCAGTCCATGCCTGCGACGAAGCAGGGGATTGGGATAAGGTGCTTAGCTGGAAGTTTGGCCAATCAGAAGCACATGGAATCCTGAGTCAACCTGGGAAAGGCCAAACTCCTCGCTATGCATCTCATATACCCCCTCTCCCTGGCCGGACTCAACGGACAATCCGGTTCCCAGGACCCTTTACATGCGCGCCCTCCGCTCGTTGGCTCCCACGCTCGTTCTTGCCGCCCTGCTGGTGCCTTGGACGGCAGTGGCCGACCCGGTCCCCTCGCCAGATTCTATCCTGGCCACCGCCGTGGGACTCGTTGAGCAGGTTCGCAGCGACCTTGAGAATCTCACTTCGCGGCCCGACCTCCTGAACGAATTGCTGAACGCAACGAGACCGCTCATAGGGAACGAAACGGGGCCTAGGGACCCAACCGCCATCGCCCAGGCCTGCGTTGCCACAGGGCATATGCAATGCGCCTTATGTTATCTGACAAGTTTGGACTTCACAGCAAGCAGGAGGGTGCAGGTGGACGCTAGAGTGTTCCCACAAATTCACAACCAAATTGAGGTGTCTTTTTATTTCACTGGAGTCGGGCCAGATCCGCATAGTCTTCCCTCGCCAGGACAATGGAGTGGGGGGCTGGCTTTCTGGCTACCTCTAGAGCTTGTCTGCTAGTTGGTAGTCATGATTCCGCATTCCCCAGCCGCCACACTTGTGTTCTTGCTCCTTCTTGCCGGCTGCTTAGGAAACTCTGGCAGCAACAG
>JAIVGU010000275.1 GCA_020201445.1 Halobacteriales archaeon | reverse complement strand
ATGCTACTTCATGAACGGAATCGACAGTGGGTAGGTGTAGACTTCGCCCTGGCTCGCCTTGACGCAGGCGATGATGCCGAAGACGAGGTGCAGGACGCCGAGGGCGATGAAGCCCAGGAAGGCGATGGGGGCGAGGACGAGGGTGAAGAGCAGCAGGAAGCAGGCCACGCCGTAGACCATGACGCTGAACTGGAAGTTGAGGCAGCGGCGGCCGCTCTGGTCGAGGAAGGGGCTGCTGTCCTTCTTGACGAGCCAGAGGATGAGCGGGCCGAGGAAGCCGGTGAGGATGCCGAGGAGCTGCAGGACGATGCCCAGGGTGCGGTCGTCGGAGCTGGGGGCGGTCGTCGGCGTCGTCGGCGGCTGCCAGGCGGGGTCGGCCATGCCCTGGGACCCGAACGGCTCCATATCAGGCGTCCGCTTCGTTGTTGCAGGCAGGCCGGCTCAGCCGGCGTAGTGCAGGCCCGCGGTGGAGTGGTCGAGCGCCTTCCGGTCCTTGTGGTGGACCTGCGCCCCCACCACCTCGAACTGGACCGCCGCGTGGTCGCCGCCCTCCAGCTCCGCGCGCTTGCGCAGCTCCAGGCTGGCGGGCAGGTCCGGCAGGAGGGGGCAGCCGGTGGCGGGTCCCGGCACGGCTGCGAGGGCGCCGGCCTTGCCGTCCTTGACCTCGACGTGCTTGTAGAAGCCCTTCACCAACTCCTTCTGCGTCGCGCCCAGCAGGTTGAGCGCGAGGACGCCGGTCTCGCCGACCGCCTTGAACGCCTCCGACTCGCGGTGCAGGCCGAGGACCACCAGCGGCGGGTCGAAGCTGGTCTGGGTGAACCAGGAGACCAGGCTGACCGAGAGGTGCCCGTCGGCGTGGCGCGCCCCGGCGAGGTGGAGGCCGTAGGGCACCAGTCTCAGGGCGTGCTTCTTGGCGGCTGCGTCCATGACGATGCCACCCTGGTTGCCCGTTTGAGGCTGGTGGAAAGTCCTGGTTTTCGCGCCCTTCGAGGTCCAGCGGCCATCAGCGCAGCAGCGTCGCCGCCATCCCCACCACCAGGATGAGGAACGCCGGCACCGCGCCGGCCAGGAAGTTGACGTCCTGCTTGGTGAGCGGCCCCGGCCGGCCGGTGTCGCGCTCCAGGGTCGCGCCCAGGACGCTGTCGAGCTGGCAGCCCAGGAACCCGCCGACGAGCGGCGCCCAGGCCCAGCGCCACGGCACCTCGACGAGCGGGACGGCGAGGGCCGCGATGGCCGCCGCGCCCGCCAGCGCGCTCAGGTGCCCGGCGAGGCTGACGCCGCCGTTGCTGCCCACGGCCATCGGGCGGAACGGGGGCAGGATGGAGCGCACCCGGTTGGCCAGGCTGCCGACCTCCGAGGCCAGCGTGTCAGCCGTGACCGCGGCGACGGCGGTGGCGAAGGCCAACTGCACCGCGAGGTGGGGCACCTGGGGGATCTGGTTGGCCAGCACGGCGATGCCGGCCGCGGCGCCGTTGCCCATGACGTTGGCCACGCCCCGCTCCCCCGCCTCCCCCTCGGCCAGGCGGCGCGCCTTCTTCCTCGCGTAGCCCAGCCGGGTCGCGGCGACCCCCAGGCCGGTGAAGGCGACCATCAGGAACAGCCAGGAGAGGCCCCCCAGCAGCGCGATGAGCAGGCCGAGGAAGAACGAGGCGACCGAGCCCAGCAGGTCGAGCGCGCCCACGGCGTAGCCCAGCATGGCGAGCCCCAGCAGGGCCAGCAGCGTCACCAGGAGCCAGAGGGGGGACAGCAGGGGCACTCGTCACCCGAACACGAGGGGGCGCGTCCACTCGGTGGCGCGCACCACCAGCAGGGTGCGGCCCGAGCCGTCGGGGTGGGCCATCCGCAGCGCCACGGGGCCGTGCACGATGGCGCCCGCCAGGTCGCCGTGCGGCTGCTGCGCCGCCACGAGGACCACCAGGCCGGGGCCCGTGCCCAGCAGGACGTAGGTGACGTTGCCCGCCGCCGCCTGCACCGGGGCCCAGCGGGCGTCCGCGGCGGCCGGGGTCACGAAGTAGGGCGCGAAGCTGCCCTTCAGGCTCGCCTCCTGCCCGACGGCGGCCTCCGCGAGGGCCTCGGGGCTGCTGCCCACCGCGTCGTGCGCGAGGACGAAGGCCAGGCTGCCGGAGAGGGCAAGCAGGACGACCGCAGAGGCCAGGAGGCCGCGCCGGAGTCTCGTCAGGGCACCAACCTGGGGCTCCATGGGCAGGGGGGATTAGAAGGTGCCGCGACGGGCACGCCGGCAGCCAACAGGAGGCGGCGCTGGGCCCGACGGGAGGGACGCCCGGCAGCGGGCAGGGGAGGCAACGGGCGCCTCAGAAGGTGACGAGCTCGAGGCCCTGCACGTCGATGTGGCAGGGGCTCGCGACCTTGTTGTAGGCCTTGCGCATGGCGTCCTTGGCGGCCACGAAGCCGCGGGCGGGCACCTTGACGGTGAGGATGGTCTGGCCGGGGGCGACGCGGGCGGCGGTGCCGATGGCCTTGCCGAACGCCAGGCGCATGCCCATCGAGACGCGGTCGGCGCCGGCGCCGCTGGCCTGCTTGTTCTGGCGCAGGACGTGGTGCGGGTAGACGCGGACCTTCAGGTGGTAGTTCTCGCGGCCCAGCGCGGCGTCCAGGGTGCGGACGGCGGTGATGCGCATCGCCTCGAGGGCGGTGTGGCGGATCTGCCCCTCCTCCTCCGGGATGAGGTTGAGGACGACCGGGAAGTCGCCGTTGGGCTTGCCGGACTCGTACTGCAGGATGCGGTTGCCCGGGACACCGCCCATGTACTCGCGCCTGGTGTAGGCGTGCTGCATGATCTTGCGGTACATCCTGGCCGGGTTCTTCGCCATGGCAGTTCCACCTGGGTAGCTTGGGCCACAGGGGGGGTCTATTTATGCGTTTCAGGGGTGGAAGCGGGCATCTCTGACCAAGTGGGCACGTTCAAGAGCGCCGCGGCGCCTTGCGGGGCAATGCCGGCGCAGGTGCCTCAGCGGGTCGTGGAGCTGCTGGCCCGCCGGAACCAGCTCGAGGTGCGCCTGGCGGAGCTGGACCGCTGGTACCCCGAGCTGCGGATGGGGCTGGCGAGCGCGGTGACCGAGCGGGTGCGGGGGGAGCAGGAGCTCCTCCGGCAAACCCTGGGCGAGGTCGAGCAGGAGCTCCTCCGGTTCACCCAGGGCTGAACGCTGGAGCGGTCGCTTCCCCTCTGCGCTTCCGGAAAGCAAGCCTGAAGTGCCGTCGCCGGCCTTTGGCGGCCATGCAGTTCAGCGCCAACGGCCTGCTCGTGCTGTTCCACGTCCTGTTCGCGAGCCTCTGGTTCGGCGGGGCAGTCTACCAGGTCCGCATCATCGGCGGCACGCTGATGGCGGCAGGGCCGCAGGCGTCCGGCTTCCTGATGGCGCTGGCCAAGCGGCGCGGCATCGGCTGGTACTTCGCCCTCACCGGCGCCCTGACCCTCCTGTTCGGCGCCCTGCTGTACGGCCAGGAGAAGGTCCACGAGTCCGCCTTCTCCGGCCGCGGCCTCTGGCTCACCCTCGGCGCCCTGATGGCGGTGCTGGCGTACCTGCACGGCGCGGCCATCAACCTGCCCCTGGAGCGCCGCTGGATGCGCTTCTCCAACGACCTGAAGGGGCCGCCCACCAAGGAGCAGGCGCAGCAGTTGCAGGACTTCGAGATGCGCCTGGGCAAGAACGGCGCCGCCTCGGCCGCGATGATCGGCGTGGCGATGCTGCTCATGCTGATGAGCCGCGTCCTGCCCTGACCCACGGCGTTGGACCCGACACCCGGCGTATTGCGCGCCATCTCGTCGACGACATCCTGCGCCCCTTCGGCGTTGGCCTTGACGGCTTGGAAGCGACGCAGTTCTGCCAGCTCCGCTACGGCGTCAGCCAGGCGGTCGGCGTCGGTCAGAGGCTACAAAATAATCCCCGCGTCACCCAAGTATTTGAGGTGGATGACTGGGTTCCCATTTTGGGAATGACAGGGGAAGCTGTCTCGCCAGCGCGTTGACAAGGCTTCACGGCTGAAG
>JAIVGU010000097.1 GCA_020201445.1 Halobacteriales archaeon | reverse complement strand
CCCGGCGCCATCGACCTGCACGTCCACTTCCGCGAGCCCGGCCACACCCACAAGGAGGACTTCACCAGCGGCTCCACCTCGGCGGCGTTCGGCGGCGTCACCGGCTTCGTCGACATGCCCAACACTCTGCCCGCCACCGTGACGCTGCGCGCCGTGAAGGACAAGCTGGCGCTGGCGGCGCAGAAGTCGGTCGTCGACTACGCCCTGTGGGCCGGCGGCTCCTGGTACACGGGCGAGCTGCCCGAGATGCTCAAGCGCTGCGCCGGCGTCAAGAGCTACCTCGGCGCCACCACGGGCGACCTGCTGCTGGAGGACGCCGAGCGCCTCCGCCTCATCCTCACCGCCGCGGGGGCCGCCGGCAAGCCGGTGGCGCTGCACGCCGAGAGCCAGCGCGTCCTGCAGCAGATGCGCCGCACCGAGACGGGGCTGCCCGACCACGACATGACGCGGCCGCCGCTGGCGGAGGTGGAGGCCATCTACGACGCCATGAAGGCGCTGGCCGGCCTCAAGAAGGCGCCCAAGGTCCACATCGCGCACATCGCGAGCCCCGACGCCGTGCAGGCCGCCACCGCGGCCGGCTTCAGCATGGGCGTCTGCCCGCACCACCTGCTCCTCGACACCACGGCGCAGCTCAGCCACGCCTACGGCAAGATGAACCCGCCCCTGCGCGGCCCCGAGGTGCGCAAGGCGCTGTGGAGGCTGTTCGCCGACGGCAAGCTCCCCATCCTGGAGTCCGACCACGCGCCGCACACCCAGGCGGAGAAGGAGGACAACTTCCACGCGGCGCCCAGCGGCGTCCCCGGCGTCGAGACGACGCTGCCGCTCATGCTCGCGCAGGCCAAGGCTGGCAAGGTGGAGCTGCAGACCGTCGTGGACGCCGCCGCCACCAACCCCGCCCGCCTGCTTGGCCTCACCGACCGCGGCGCGCTGGAGCCCGGGATGCGCGCGGACTTCGCCGTCTTCGACCTCAAGGCCGTCGGCAAGCTCACCGCCAACGTCCTGCACTCCAAGTGCGGCTGGACGCCGTTCGAGGGCCACAACGCAATCCTGCCCAGCCACACCTTCCTCGCCGGGCACCCCATCGTTCAAGAGGGGGAACTCCTGGCTAGTCCCGGGACCGGGAAGAGCATGATCCCCCAGCCCAGGGAATGACGGCATGGATTGGCTGGCGGCACTCATCGTCTTCGCGCTGGCGCCGCTGCCCGTCATCGAGATGCGCGCCAGCATCGGCCTCGGCCTGTTCCGCTACCACCTCGGCCCGTGGACGACCTTCTTCCTGGTCGCCGCGTCGAACCTGCTCTTCATCCCGGTGGCGTGGTCGCTGCGGCTGCCGCTGGAGCGCCTGTTCCGCCGCAGCGCGACCCTGGGCCGGTTCCTCGACTGGCTGTTCGCCAAGGCGCGCCGCGAGGCCACCCACCGCCGCGAGGTCCTGGAGGAGGTCGGCATGTTCGCCATCGTCGCCCTCGTCGGCATCCCGTTCCCACTGCCCGGCTCCGGCATCTACACCGCGATGATCGCCGCCTACGTCTTCGGGTTCCCGATGCGGAAGATCTACCCCTGGCTCGCGGCCGGGGTCGTCGTGGCGTGCGCCACCCTCACCCTGCTCGGCGTCGCGGGCAGGGCGGCTCTGCGATGGTGACGGCCCGCTCCCGCCCTTTCCTTTGAACCCTCGCCATGCAAGTCAAGGAGGGCCTGCCGCACAGGGGGCAACGCACGGGTGAGCCATGCCCAACCCGGACCTCCCCCCAGAGTGCGCCTGCTGCCCCGACGACGAGGCGTGCGACTGCGGCGACTGCCGGCGTACGAGTGGAAGCCGCCCAAGCCGCTGCCGCCCCTGCCGGCGTGACTGGGCAAGCGCCCCGTCAGCGGCTAGGGCTGCGGCGCGTCGTGGCCTTCCCGGCGCGGGCGCGGGCGGCCTTCCTGGCCCCGACGCGCGCCGACGCCGTGCCGCGCCTGGAGCGGGCCGCGCGCCGCGACACCTCGCTCGCCCCCGTGCCGGGCTTGCGGCGGCTGCGCGGCGCCTTGCCGATGGGGATGCCGGCGCGCCGGGCCTTGGAGAGCCCGATGGCGACGGCCTGCCGGCGCGTCTCGGCGCCGTGCTTGCCGCGCTTCTTGTGGCGCATCTCCTCGTGCACGAACTCGCCGGCCGCGGTGGTGGGCGCGTAGCCTTCCCGCAGCTCTTCCTTGGCCTTGCGCGTGGTGGACCTGGTGGGCATGGGCATCCCCGCCACGCCATCGACCTTCCCCACATCGGCCTTTGCGTATCGGCACGTCCAACCCCACCCAAACCACGAATGTCACGAATTGCACGAACCCTCCGGCCACACAGACCTGAATCCGCGTCATCCGCGAAATCCGCGGTTTCGGAGGCTGGGCCGCCAGGAAGTTTCCGCAAACCGGGGTTTGGTCAGGGTCAAGCCTTGGCGCGCAGGTGCGCCTTCAGCGCCTTGATCTCCCTGATCTCCGCCGGGTCCTCCCCCTTGAGCGCCGCCACGTACACCGACGTGTAGTCGAGGAACTGAATCATGCGCGCCTGCTGCACGACGTGGTCGCGGAAGTCGGCGATGGGGTCGGAGGTGAGGTTCGTCCACGGCACCCCCCAGGCGCGGTAGCGGCCCTCCATGTAGTCGAGGCGGGCGCGCAGTTGCGGGTTCTGGTTGGCGTGGCTCAGGCAGAGCACGGTGAAGTGGCGGCGGTTCTCGGCGTCGCCGCCCCAGCCCGTGAGGTCGTTGTGGTTGCTCTCCGGCACCAGGTCGACGTCGGCGATCTTCTTCGCGTTCTCGTTCAGCATGCCGCGGAAGTGCAGGCCCACGCCGTAGAACGCGGGGGTGGCGTAGATCTGCGGGATGGGCCGCCAGATGCTGCGCGCGAGCTGCTTCGCCTCGTTGTGCGCCTCCGGCACCTGCGGCCCGCACGCGGCGTCCACCTCCTCGACCGCGTGGACGCACTCCTGCACGGGGACGCGGTCCTTCAGCAGGCCGGAGCCCTCGAGGAAGCCGAGGACGCTGAACCAGGTGTAGCCGAAGGCGGCGCGCGGCTGGTAGCCGGGCGGCTGGGGGACGATGGTGGGCACCAGCTTGGCGAGCGAGCCGCCGGTGCTGAAGCCGGTGACGCTGACGCCGCGCTGCAGCGCCGCGCGCACCACCGCGAGCGTCTCCTCGGTCTCGCCCGAGTAGGTGATGGCGAGCGCCTGCCAGCCCTTCTTGACGTGCTGCGGGAACTGGTAGTGCTTGACGATGGAGAACGGCAGGTCGAGGGCGCGGGTGGCGGCGTCCTTCACCAAGTTGGCGCACATCCCGCTGAAGCCCATGCCGGCGAACAGCAGGCCGTCCGCCTTCAGCCCCGGCGCGGCGGCCCTGCGGCCCGCCTCGTGGCCCTCCCTCAGCAGCCGCGCCTTGGCCTGGATGGAGGGCAGGAACCCCTCCGGGTCGCGCAGGCTCGGCAGGTCGGCGGGGGGCACGCGCGAGCAGCGGGCGGTGGGTATTTGCCCGTTGCCGGTGGGGCAGGCCGCGGCCGCCGCGGGCACTCGGCAGAGCAGGAATCCTTCGGCACCCTTTTCAGGGTCGGCACGGGTCCCCCCGGCGTGGGACGGGACGCCAACATCGCCAAACGCAACGCCCTCGTCCTGCCGGGGGGGCTCCTCGCCTTCTACGGCGCCGTCGGCCTGCTCCTCCTGGTCGCCCGCGGCAGCAGCGGCGCCTGCCACGACGGCCTGCGCGTGATGTACCACGGCGCCTGCTACAGCCTGGTGTGGCCGCTGGCCATCCTGCTCCTGCTCGGCGTCGCCCTCCTCGCCGTCGGCATCGTCCTGTTCCGCGGCGAGCCGGAGGGCCTGGCCGGCCAACTGCACCCTGGCACCCCGACCCACTTCACCCTCGCCCTCCTCATCAGCCTCGTCGCCGTCCCCCTCCTGGGCGCCGGCGTGGCCGTGGTGGCGGGGGGCCAGCTTGGGAAGGAGTTGACCATCGGCACCGGCGACGTCCAGGTCCGGACGGCGTTCGTGCTGGAGGTGGCCGCCTTGGTCGGGGTCCTCATGC
>JAIVGU010000363.1 GCA_020201445.1 Halobacteriales archaeon | reverse complement strand
AGCTTGGATAGACTGGCGGGCTTCGGACCCGCAGACGGGGGTTCGAATCCCTCTGGGCCCGCTCGAACGCAATGGGACTTCCATCTCATCTGCGCGCCAAACGGTCTACCGGGAACTGCGCGCCTTGCCCCGCAAGAAAAAAGTGCGCAGGCGCACTAGAAACGGTTTCACAATCCCTATCTTTCGGGTGGAGGGTTTCGGATTGGGATGGCTCGCGCTGCGCCTCTGTTGACGGACGACCAGTGGACACGAATTGCACCCCTGTTGCCGAAGCTGAACAAGAAGCATCGGGCGGCGGGTCGGCCTTGGGTGGAAAACCGGCCCTGTTTGGAGGGGATTCTCTGGGTCCTGAGAACCGGGGCGCGTTGGCGTGACCTGCCAGAAAAATATCCCGCGCCAGCAACCTGCTGGCGCCGGCTCAAGCAATGGGAGGAAGCCGGGGTTTGGGAGCGCGTTTGGCGTGCGTTTCTCAAAGACCTGGATGCAAAAGGTGTGCTGGATTGGGAGGAATGCTTCATCGACGCGACCTTCAGCGCAGCAAAAAAGGGGGCCAACACGTCGGCCTTACCAGGAAAGGCAAGGGTTCGAAACTCTTCCTGGTATGCGATGGTCAGGGCCTTCCAATCGGAGTCCTCACAGCGCCTGCGAACCCTGGCGAATCAACTCTCGCCGAAGAAGCGCTCCGAATGGTACGAGTACCTCGGAACGGTCCTGGTCGCCCGCGAAGCAAGATTGCAAGGTTGATTGCGGACAAGGCCTACGACAGCCACAAACTGCGAGATCGCCTCCAACGGAAAGGAATCGACCTCATCTGTCCCCACAAGCGCAACGTCAAGAATCGCGTCCAGGACGGCCGAAAACTGCGGCGCTACAAGCGGCGCTGGCACATCGAACGCACATTCAGTTGGCTGCAATCCTTCAGGAGAGTCTGGACCCGGCATGACCGAATCCTAAGCGTATGGCATGGCTTCATCCACATCGCGCTTGCACTCATCTGCCTGAGGAGATTATGAAACCACTTCTAGGCCTTCTTCCACGGCTTCGGCTTGACGGGCGAGCCGCACACCGTGCACTCGTCCCCCTTGGGCATCGCCTCGAACCAGCGGCCGCAGCCGGTGCAGCGGGGCTTGAAGTCGAGCGCCGCTGCG
>JAIVGU010000192.1 GCA_020201445.1 Halobacteriales archaeon | reverse complement strand
CCTGTAGTCGTGGCTAATACTTATACTTTAGCCGGACCGACTACTTGGGCAGGACGTTGTAAAGGACATGGGGCCGACCCCGCCCGGTCTTGGCCGGACGCTCCCCTACCACCACGAGCCGCCCTCGCAGGCGGTCCCGCATCGTGTTCGCCTTCCCCTCCGTGAGCAAACCCTCCTCGATGAGGTCCTCGAACGACGCTGGCGGGCTCCGGTTCAACCGCCGCACCACCTGGCGCTCCAGGGCGTCGTTGGCTTCTTGCAGGCGCTCGCGCGGCGACTTCTTCACGCGGCGCTTCGGGATGGTCTTGGTCGTGGTCATGGAGTGGCTCCCGGAGGAGGTTGGATGGGGAGCGGGATGCCGTGTTCGTTCATCAGCGTTAGCAGGCGGCCCATGCCGTAGAAGCCACGGTAGGACATCAGGAGGGCGTCGCCGAGGGTGGACGGCGTGACCTTGCCGTCGTCCCGGTGCAGGGCACACAACTCCTCAAGCGTCATCGCCTGCACCCGCTTCGAGATGGCGGCCAGTTCCCGCATGATGCGGGCCTTCTCCAGCGGCGCGAGGTGGTGGACGGAGAGTTCCAGGCAGAGACCGCAGAGGACCTTTGCGTTGGGGTGCGGGGGCGGGCCGGGCACCATTGTCGGGCGTCCGCAGTTGTCGCACTCGACCTCGCGGGGGTAGCGCAGCGCCTTCGGGTCAGCCATGACGGTGGACCTCCTTGGGGCGGTCTGGGCACCACGCCTCATGCTCGGCGCCCTCCCCGCTGTGGCCGCACCGCTCGAGCAGGTCGTCCTCCAGTTCCTTCGTGCGGGCCTGGCTGCGCGCGAGTTCCTCCTCGTGGTCGTCCTCCGAGCGGTAGTAGTCCATCGCCTGCGCCTCCGTGGAGAGCGCGTCCTGGATGTCGCGGACTTCCTGCTCGACCACGAGGTCACACAGGGAGTCGTTGTAGTCGCCTTCCAGGGCCACGATGGCGTCGAACAGGAGGCGCATGGCGGGGTTGCGCTCGGGTGTCCCGTAGTGGGCGAGCGCGCGCTCGAAGAACTCGTGCGTGGTCTCGGCCATCCGCTCGGCGGCGAGGTCCTCGGGGCGGTTGCCGGGGATGTCGCTTACGCTGACGCCGGGCGGCAGGTTCCAGCCGCCCATCTACGCGGTCTCCTGCTGGATGACGGTCGAAGGGACGAGGGAGGCGAGGTGTTTCTGCGCGGCCGTTGCCCCAGCATCGTTGCGCCCTGCCTGCACCCATGTCCGCAGCGCGTCGTCGCCCTTGGCGGAGAGGCGGACGCTGCGCGGCAGGACGCGCTCGGTGTTGCGGTGGTCGGTCTGCTCGATGAGGCCCTGCTCTAGGGCGTAGTCGAGGAGCGCCTTCTCGTAGTCGAACACGATGCACTCCAGGTTCCGGCGGTGGACCAATCCGGCTTCGAGCGTGATGGCGGTTGGCGCGCGGCGGTCCTTCCAGCCCTCGGGCTGCTGGGAGAAGTGCTGGACGGTGGCGAGCGTCCGGTAGAGGCGCCAGTTGTCGAGGCGCGGGTGGAACCCGCACTCCTCCGAGGTCGCCGCGACCAGGGGGTTCGTGAAGGGATACCACTTGTCGCGCGCCGCCCTGTCTAGGCAGGGCTGGCACACCTTGTCGCGGTCGCTCACGCCGTCACCGCCACGGTCTGCGCGGCAGCAGGCGCGGCGGAGGCTGGCTTCGCCTTCTTGACCCCACCATAGACCCGCAGCGCCACGCTGTCCTCCACGACGAAATGCCGCAGCCCGCCCTTCGTGCGCTGAAGAACCACCCGGTAGGGCGAGCCACCATCGCACGGCACCGTTGCCTCCTCGACGCCCTTGGCGCGCAAGTAGTCCCGCAGCGCGGTCGTCAGGCGCTCGACCTCCTCGTCGGCCTCGTCGCGGCGCATCTGCGCGGCCTGCCGCTGCGCGGTGATGCGGACCACCTCGTCGTCGCCGAGGACGGGGATGGCCCCCTTGATGGTGAACTCGCCCAGGCCCGCGCCCTTCTCGGCGTCCCACTTCCGCTCGCCGACGCCGGGGTCCTTGGCCTCGACGCCCTCGACCACGACGGCGGCCTTGCGGAGGTAGAAGTCCAGGTGCTTCGCGCAGGCGGCGGCGTCCACGGGGAACGCCTGCTCGCGCTTCTGCTCCGTGGATGGTTGGATGCAGACGACGACCTGGCCGGGTTCCAGGGTCTCGGGCAGCATCCACGGGCGCTTGCGGGGGTCCTCGTCGGCGAGCCAGGCGGCGGGGTGCAGGACGCGGGCGCGCAGGCGCTCGTGCATCGCGTGGAGCATGGCGAGGTAGAGGAGGCCCTGCCGGTAGTAGAGTTCCACCTTGTCGGCGCCGGGCGTGAACAGGGGAGCCTTGTTCTCGAAGATGGTGGCGAACCAGGGGACGGCGAGGCCGCGCTCGGCGCCGCCGCTGAAGGACCACGCGAGGGTGAACGGGTCACGGTCGGCTCCGTTCTCGCCGGTCGTCGTGATGGCGAGACCGTCCGGGTGGCCGGTGAGGACCCACGGAGAGAGGCTTGGCCCGGAGGTGCCGCCGTCGAAGCCGGTGCCCAGGATGGGCACGGCGAGGCTTGGCTCCTGGCACTTCACGGCGGCGAGGTTCTTCTCTGCCTTCGCGTTGCCGTCCTCGCCCCAATGCGCGCCCTCGGGGTCGCGGTCCTCGTCGGCGAGGATGTCGGTGATGAGGGCCTTGGCCGTCATCTGGACGAGTCGGGACGCGGAAACGTAGCGGTGCCGCAGCATGGATGGGTGGGTGTTGCCGCCCACCTTGCGGTCGCGCACGAGTGAGAGGCTGGCTTCGAGGGCGCGGCTCTTTGCGGACATGGTGTGTGCCCTAGTCTCCGCGTTAGGTGCCGTGCCTATATTATGATTTAGACACGGCAGGCCGGAAGGTCAAGCTCGATTAGTCGGGCCAAGTAATTTTACTTGCCACGACTCTGAAGGCTGCACATTGGTTAGGTGGAAAGCAAAGCGGTAAAGTGCCCGGCCGTGGTGAGGGCAACCGCTTTCGGGACACGAGGCAACGCCGACCCCCCTCCTCCGCCAAGAAGCGGGGGGTCGGCGTCCTGTTCCGATGGCTGGAGACCTATGCCTTGCCCCTAGCCACGGCTACGAAGAAATCGGCGCAGAAAAGCCTTTGCCAATCACGCAGCGAGGAAGGCGACCTCTGGGCTTTGGTCATCGGCAGCCGGGCGAATCCATGCTGCACGGGCCGCCTTTGCAGGCCGCGACCAGGCTGCGACACCCACGCCCGCAGAAGTCCTCCGCCGACAGGCCGCCGTCGTGGCGACAATGGCGGGCCACCACGGGCTGCTCGGCGAGGACGGTGCGCGCCACCTCCAGCGTGTCGTCGCTCACCATCAGCAGGTCCGCCAAGACCGCGCCGCGCGCATCCGCAGGCAACGCCCTGAACCCATCAGCCACGAGCCGCTCCGCCTGCTTGAGGTCCACGACGAGGTGCGCGCGCACGGTGCCGCGCTCCGGCCCAGGGCCGACCTCTGCCTCGCGGACATCCACGACGAGCCGCATAGCGAGCCGAGCCCGTTCCCCCTACCTAAGCGCGTCGGCCCTTGAAGAAGAACGCCGACGCCGAGGCGAGCGCCATGAGCAGGCCGGTCACGACCTGGCCGCGCGCCTGGTCGCTGCCGGGCACGAGGGCCAAGACCAGGACGAGCGCGGCGAGCAGGCCGAGCGTGAACAGGACAAGGCCGACCGCGAGCGCGAGGTCATCCACATCAGCGAGGCGCGTGGGCACCCTACCTCACCCACGCCAAGATGCCGAGCAGGAGGGCGACGAGGGAGCCGATGATGCCGAACGCCCACAGCGCCCCGTTGGTCTGCTGGATGGCCTCCTCGTGCGCGTCCACCTTGAGCAACTTTGGGGCGACGACCTCGGAGAGCGTCTGCTTGGCCGACAAGCCGATGTCGCGGGCCTCCATTGCGAACTGGCGGGTCTCGCGCACGGTCTCCTTGAAGTCCGCCCACTCGTTCGCCGGAACCAGGACGTAGGCCGGGGCGGGCTCCAAGCGCGCTCCTCCTACAGTTGCCAAACGTAGGAGATGGCGACCGTCTGGTTCGTCACCAGGGCTTGACCGGGCGAGATGGCGGTGTGGTCGGTGAGGGCGAAGTAGTTCACGGCCGCCGTCGAGCGGAAGCGCGTGAAACACGCAATCTCGTTGATGGTGGAGCCCGCCTCCGTGTGCAGGCGGGACCCGGACATCGTGGCGGTGTGCGCGGTGTCGTCGTAGGACAGTCCAGCCGCCGTGATGTCGGCGCCGAGCGCGGTCTGGATGTTCGTGTCGTTCTCCGTGGGCGCCGTCACCCCAGACCCATACTTGAACTTCGTCTGGTCGTTGCTCGTCGTCAGGCTCAACATCATCTGGGTCGTGCCCGCGCCCGTGGCCTTGACGTTGTTCGTGCGCGCCGTGGCCGCCTCGTCGGTGAGGTTGAAGTTCAGGTCGGCGGCCATGCGGGACTGGATGACGCGGGCGAGGAGGTTGCGGTGCTGGCCGCTCACGACGGCGAACGGCGAGCGCCGGTAGCCCGCGAGGCGCATGAAGCGGCCGGTGTCCTCATAGACCGCGAGGTGGGCGCGGCCCTGGAGACCGACCTTGGCCTGCAAGGACGGCGGCACCATCGCGGGGTGAACCGCTTGCGGGCGCGTGGAGTGGAGCGCGGGGTTCAGGAACTTGCGGTCCACGCGCATCGGGACGCGGGCGATGTCGAGGCGGTGCGGCGCGATGGCATCGTGGACGCCGGGCGCGACTGGCCGGAGGGCCTTGCGGACCTCTTGGCGCTTCACCGCGTCGGGGAGCAGGTGCGGCATGACCACTTCATCAAAGCGGCGGCGGAGGTCGGCAAGCGCGGCTCCCATAAGGTCCCGCTTGAAGCACCCCCTCGCTGGCTTAAAACCGCATCGAGTCGCCGCGCCCTAAGTCACGGTGAGGGTTGGCGTGTTCGACGGCGTGGCCGCCGGGTTGTTGTTGAGGCCGGACAGGGTGCCGTTGGCGTCGGATGCCGCCTGGGGGAACGACGCGATGATGGGCACTAGGCTCCCGGCGCTGCCCGGCGTGGCCGTGGCCCCCCGCGTGATTCCGTTGCTCAAGCCCACCGCCGTCGCGGTGAGGGCCACGGTGCGGAAAATGCCGTTGCTCAAGCCCGCCGCCGAGATGGTGATGCCGGTGGCGATGGGCGTGATGATGATGAGTTCAAACGAGCGCGTCGGGGTCGCCACGACGGTCTTGTTCAGGGCCGTGGTGGCGACGAGGTAAGTGACCTTCGAGACCGTGACGACGGGGGCACCCACGAGTTGCACGTTCGACAGGCCGAGGAGTTCGGTGGCCTCGGGGTCGATGTGGGTGGCGACGACCTCCAAGCCGACGCGGCCAACGCCGTTCGTGTAAACCACGCGCATCGACTCGCAGGCGAGCCGGATGGTCTTGACGCCGCCCTCGAAATAGAACTCGTTCGGCGCGGCCGGGGCCTCCACGAGGAAGTTGGCGGCGCGCTTGAGGTCGGTGCGGAGGCGCTGCATGACATCGTAGCGGTCGGGCGCCACGCCCCAGAACCAGAACGTGAACTTGAGGGCGGGGAGGTTGATGCCGAGGCGGCGGCGGAGCTGGCGGCCGTGCAGGATGCCCGCGAACTGTGTCCGCAGCGCCTCGTCCAGGGAGAGGGTCTCGGCCTCCATCGTGACCTTGACCGCCCCGATGTCGAGGGTGGTGCCGTTCACCTTCCAGTTGCTCACGTTCCGGCCTCCTTGAACTTGAGGAGGGGCGTGACCGTCACCACGGACAAGCCAGTCCCGAGGAGGTAGATGAAATGCTCACCTGCGAAGATGCGCCCGGCGGCGTCCGTGCCGAGGCTGTTGGTCAGGTCCACGAGGGCGCTGGCGGGGCCGCTCGCTGCGCCGAACGCGAGCGGGTGCCGCTCCGCCGTGAAGTTCGTGGGCTCGCCGCGCGAGTCCGTCGTGGGGTCGATGGCGAACCGGATGCCCTCGCCGTAGATGGGGGCCGCGTCGCCATACTGGTTGATGCCGTAATCCAGTTGGTGAACGTGGTCCGGCACCCGGTAGAACTGAATAATCAACGTGACCGTAATGGAGGCGGTGTCGAAGTTGAAGATGGTGCCGAACGCCCCCACATCGGAGCCGGGGTCCTGGTCCGCGAAGAAGCCCCAACTGTTCTGATGCGCGAACCCGCCGACGTGGCTGGCGTCCGCGTATCTCATGCTCTGGCGCCGCATAATCTCGAAGCCGATTTGCGAGGACGCCGACTTCAGGCTAATGTAGGAACCGAACGGGTGGCTCACCCCATCCGCGTCGGGGAAGAACAGGCTCACCATGACATAGTAGCCGCTCCCGCCCCCAGCGAAATCCGTGGTGAAGAAATCCCACTTGCCGCCCGCCGCGATGGTCTGCGTGGCGAACACGGTGGACCCGATGAACACGGGCTTAATGCTGCCCGCCGCCGCGCCCTTCGCGGTCGCTTGCCACGGCACCGTCCGCAGGCTGACGAGGCAGCGGTCCACCTCGACGCCCTCGGGGATGACGATGGGGAACCGGCCGTAGCGGGTGGCGTCGAAGTTCACGCCGGGCGAGCCAACGCTCGCGCTCGACAGGACAGGCGTGGGCTTGGCGGCGGTGCGCTCCGCCTGCACCCGGTTCGAGACCTCCGAGGTCACGGGGTCCTGGTTCTCCTCGCCGAAGTTGATGGTGATGCCTTCGCCGGAGTCGCCGTCGAAGGTGCGTTCGGCCTCGGTCGCGCGCAGGGTCACATCCACGGGCCACTCGGCGTCGATGACCTCCACGCTGTCGCCGGGGGTGGGCAGGATGTAGTTGCCGGTCGCGCTGTAGGTGGTCTGCGTGACTTCGCCGGGGAGCGTGATGGGCAGGTGGCGTTTGGCTTGGAACTCGGCGTGGATGAAGGCGTGTTCCGTGGCGGTGAGGGCGCGGTTGTAGGCGCCGATTTCGTCCGCGCCGCCACCGTAGTGCGTGGCGCTGACGGTGAAGTAGGTGACGGTCGTTTTGGTGGGGTCGTTCCAGCCTGGGTCACGGGGCGCCGTAGTCGAGGCCACGACGACCCCATTGACATAGAGTTCCACGCGCATCGTGGTCGCGTTGTAGGAGAAGCCGACGGTGCAATCCAGCCCGGCGACGACGAGGCCAACCGGGCTCGTGATGTTGAAAATGGTGGCGGGGTCGCCCGCGCTGACGCTGACAGAACCGTTGCTGTTCAGGTTGAAGCGGGCGACCCAGGTGATCCCGTCGCTGACCTTCTGGCGCTTGTAGAAGGCCGCGTTTCCCGCGATGGCGGCGGCGGTCGGGCGTAGGCTGAACACGAGGCCGAATGAGTTGGTGGCGCCCGCGCCGTTCCTGAAGGGGGCGATGCTGGCCGAGTCGTTCACGCCGTCCAGTTCGAGACCTTGGCCGACGCGACCATTTGGGCCGCGCGCCGCACCGTTGGCGAGGACCAAGTGGTTGCCGACGCCGCTCAAGTCGTAGGCAATCGTCGGGCTGCTGTCCTCGAACATCACCGCTTGGATGCAGGACTTGACGCCGCTGCTCTGCGAGACCACGGCGTCCCGGCTGAACGGCGTGAACGTGGCCTTGATGCGGGGCTGGGGGTCACGGTCGCGCTTGTGGACCGCGCGGCAGCGGCGGCGGAGTTCCACCTTCGACTTGATGGATTGGTCGCGCAGGATGCGGACGCGCGGCGCCTCGCCGTAGAGCCGCGTCGCTCCGGCTGGGTCGCGGTCGCTGTCGTAGAGGCCGCCCGCGCTGTATTCCGTGCGGTCGATGACGCTGATTTCCGCGTCGCCCTTGCCCGCTCCGAGCCCGACGGTCTGATACGCGAGGCCCTCCCCGAACTCCTCGTATTCGAGGACCTGCACATCGGTCTCGGTCGCCTGCACGGTGCGCTTGAACTCGCCCCTGCGCGGCGCGAACCAGAAGTGCCCGTCCGGCTCCGTCTGCCAAGCATCCCAATAGGGCGACGGGTTGAGTGCCGGGTCCGCAATGGTGCCCTTCCGCAGGCGCTCGACGGCGGCCGGGATGTCCATGCCCGCGAAGTCATCCTCGACCCAAACCGTCGCGCCCGAGGTGGCTCCGGTCTGACCGTCGTAGTAGGGCGTCACCGTGTAGGGGATGGCGCCCCACGCCTGCGTGAGGGGCGCGAAGATGCGGAGGTAGGCGGCCTTCGTGGTGGTGGCGGCTTGCGCGCCGGGGATGCTGATGCGGTAGCCGAGGCTGTTCTGCGCGTCGCCGCCGAGGCCGCTCACATCGAGGGTGCCGCTCCACGCGGTCATCCCGGAGCCCAAGTAGTTAGCGGAGCGCGCGAGCGGCACGGCTGCATAGACGCGGGCGCCCGACCGCGCGTTCCGGCAGACCTCCAGCACGGGGTCGTTGGCTCCGTCGTAGGAGCCGAGGAGGAGGACCTCGACCGAGGCGACGGGGTTCATGGCCTCCACGTTGAGGTCGCCGTTCTCGATGGGGATGCTCTCGATGACCTGGCCGCCCGCCGCGAACGTGGCGGCGCCGTCGCGGATGCGCTGGAGGTAAGGCCGGGTGTCGCCGCTCGGGCCATCCTGATAGACCTGGAGCGTGTTCCCGGCGACGGCGACCTGCGACGGGCGGAGCCACCTGTTGTCCTGGAAGTCGGCTTGGTGGATGACGGCGGCGCCGATGAACGCCTGCATCCATTGGTCCGAGCGCAACCCGTCCACGGCCTGCGTGAGGCCGTCGCCGTCGATGGCTCCGCCGGGCGGCGCGCGGGCGATGACGCTGCGCCAGGGGTTCACGCGCACGGCGTCGCGCGTGGTGGAGGGCAGGCCGTCCTCGTCGTAAGTGTAGGGGAGGAGGTTGCGGCGCTTCAGGCGGCGGTGGTGCAGGCCGACGCACTCGATGGTGACGGTCTCGCCGTCGGCGCCGCGCTTGCGCTTGCGGGAGAGGGCGACGCCCGTGAAGTCGGGGGTGCCGTCGCGGTTGAGGACGACGGTGATGCCTGGACGCAGGCCGCGCCCGGTGGCGCCGTCGTCGTCCAGGAACGTCAGGGTGGCGCGGGGGGCGACGGTGAAGTTCAGCGGCGGCAGGCTGTAGCGCCCCTTCTCGGGCGGGTAGGAGGAGCCGTCGGCGATGACCTCGAACAGCGTCATGCGGCGGCCACGCTCCGGGCGGCCCGCTGCATGGCCTCCATGAGTGCGGAGCCGGTGCGGTCGGCGTCGAAGTCGGGGCCGAGTTCCTGCACGGGCACGACGACCGAGCCGGGGCCAAAGACGAACGTGTTCCCGCCGCCTCCGCCCATTCCTGGCGCAAACGGTGAGTTCACCTGGGCAGCGGGCACGACGATTTCTCCTTCGTGCAGCACGGCGAGGCCATCGCGGAGGACCTGGCCGCCAACGTCGAGGTGCGGGATGGTGGGAACGTGCGGGATGTTCGGAACGTCCACAACGTCGATGAGACCGCCGAGGTCGGCGGCGTTCTCGGCGATTGTGTTGATGCCGTCGATGAGCGAGTTCAATCCGCCGATTAGCCAGTTGATGCCGGAGATGACGAGGTTGATGGCGGCCTTAATGCCGCCCACGAGGCCGTCCCACGCTCCGCCGATGGCGGCGGCGGCGACCGTGAAGGCCAACTGGATTCCGGTCCACAGGTCCTCGAAGAACCGCCTCAGCGGCTCCCATGCCGCCATGACGACCTCGGCGGCCTTGCCGAGGAACTGGAACTCGACGGCGAGTTCATCGCGGATAATGCCGACGATGAACTGGAGGACCGTCCCGAACGCCCGGATGACCGGCGTGAGGACAGCCTTAACGATGGCACCCACGACCTCCAAGATTGGTTGGAGGACGCGCAGCACGGGCGTCAAGCCCTCGGCGACGATGGCGACGATTTCCCCGATTGTCACGATGACCGGCATGAGCGCCTCGATGAGCGGCCCGAGCAGGTCGAGGAGCGGCTGGAGCGCCGTCAGCACGAGGTCGAGGACGACCTGGATGAGCGGCGCGACGGCGACCAGGATGTCGGCCAAGACCGGCAGCAGCCCGGCGAGCAACTGGTTCACCGCCTCCAGGATGGGGGCGAGGAGGTCCGCCTGCACCTTCCAGAGGGCGGCGAGGATGGGGGTGAGCGCCTGAATCACGGGCGTCAAGTTCGACGCGATGGTCTTGGCGATTTCCATGACCGGCCCGAGGACCTGCTTCAGCGGCGGGATGAGTTCCTTGATGAGGCCGACGAGCGCCTCAAGGACCGGCTGCAAGATGGGCAGCAGGTCGGCGAGCGCACCCGCGATGATGCCCGCGAGGTCCTGCACCACGGGCGCGAGCGAGGTGAGCAGGGGCGCCAAGCCGCCGACGAGTTTCTCGACGGCTGGGAGGATGGCTTGGCCGATGGTGATGCCGACCTCGATGACCTGGTTCTTCAGCGTCGCCATCTTGGCGCCGAAGGTCTCGGTCGCAATGGCCGCGTTCTCCGCGAGCGCCTTGTTGTCCGACCACGCCGACTCGCTGACGGCGAGCGCGTCGGCCACGGCGTTCGTGGACCCGGCCACGCGCAGCAGGGCGTCCGCCGAGGCGCCGCCCTCGATGCCGATGCCCTTGAGCAGGGCGGTCACATCGCCGCCCGCCTGCTGCGTCTGCTGGAGCCCGGACAGGAACTCGGCCAGGGCGCTCGTGGCGTCCTGCTGGAACGCGACCTTGAACTCCTCGGCGCTCATGCCCGCCGCAGCGGCGAACGCTTCGAGCCGCTGCTGCGCGTTGATGGCGGTGTCGGCCGCCTTGTTCGCCGTCTTGAGCGCGACCTCCTGCGCGCTCTCCTCGGCCTTGGCCGCCTTCAGGCTCACCTCGGCGGCCTCGATGGCGGCCTCGTTCTTCGTCTTGCGGGCGGCGGCAAGCGCCTTCTCAGCCTCCGTGACCTTGGCCTGGGCGGCAGAGACCCCCAGCGTGGCGGTGGCGATGGCCTGCTGCGCCTGCGCGAAGGCGGCGGCGCCGTCCACGCTGGCCGACACGGCGGCGTCCATGTCGAGCAGGATGTCCTTGACGGCGTTGGCGCCCCTGCCTGCGTCCACGCCCGCGCCCACGAACGTCGCGCCGAAGGCAAGGAGCGCGTCCTGCGTGACGCCGAGTTCCTTGCCGACCGGGCCGAGCCGCTCCGCGAAGGCGAGCAGGTCGGCCTCGGGCGCCTTGAACTGGCTGGACAAGGCGACGGCGGCAGACCCCAGGTTGTCCAGTTCCTCGGGCGCGAGGCCGGTGGTGCGGACGAACTGCGCCATGACCTCCGTGGCCTGCGCGAGGTCGGTGCCGGTGGCCTGGCTGAACTTCACCACGGCGTCCGTCGCAAACGGCATCTGGGCCGCGCCGATGCCCGCCACCTCGCCCAGGCGCGCGGCGACCCCCGCCAGGTCGCTCGCGGCGACGGGGCCGCTGGCGCCCATGTCGCGGATGCTGCGCTCCAGGTCCGCCATCTCGTCGGCGGTCCCGTTCACATCCTGCCGGACGGCGACCATCGAGGTCTCGAAGTCCGAGGCGGCCACGACCGAGGCGGCCCCGAGCGCGGCGGCGGCCGTGCCCGCCACGAGCAATCCCTTCCCCACCGCGCCCCCGATGGCGGTCATCTTGTCGCCGAACGACGACATCTCCCCGTCCGCGTCCTCCAGGGCGCTCTCCAACTCGGAGATGTCGCCCTTGATGCGGATGAGGAGTTCGTCAATCTGCGCCACGGCTTGCCCTCCCGGAGGCTTCAAGGCGCCGGGCGAACGCTTGCCCCTGCTCCTTGGTCTCCTGTTCGTGCGGGAGCAGGTTGCGGCGGAAGGACTTGCCGTTTAAGCGCGCCTTCTCCGCGACCATGAGTTCCAGTTCCAGGATAGGCGTGTGCCACACCGCCTCGACGGTGAGCCCGAGGACCGCCGCGAAGCGAGCCGCCTGCGTCTGGAGGCGGCTTACTTCGGCAGCGAGTCCACGTTTGGGTCGGCGACCTCGCCCGGCTCGGCCTTCGTCTTGAGGCCCTTGCCGACGGCCCGGCTGACGGCCAGGAAGTCGTCCCTCCCGAGGAGCGCGATGACCTTGGACAGGCCGAGTGCCTCGACCTTCTTGTCCACTTGGCACAGGGCGTCGAACACGAGGACGTTCATCTGCTCCATGAGGGCGGCGCGGCGGGCCTCGGCGAGGACCTCCTCCTTGACCTCCTGCACGGTGGCATTGGTCAGGCCCTTCGTGGCCTCGATGAGCGTGTGCGCCTTGGCGGCGAGCGCCAAGCGGTAGGCGTGGAGGGACAGGCGCGCGGCGCTGAAGTCGAACGCTTGGCCGCCGTTCATCCACTCGAACTGGAAGGTCTCCATGTGTGTAGCCCCTTGGTTGTCCTGCCCCTACGGGACGAGGCCGCGCGTGTAGCCGGTGGCCGTGAAGTCCTGCGACCCCATCAGCACATCGTCGTCCGTGTTGGACTCGACCTCGATGCTGGGGAAGCTGACCCCCGTGAGGGTCAGGAGTTGCTGGCCGGTCCCGCCGAAGGGGATGGCGATGGTGTGCGCGGCGGCGGCGACCACGCGGTCCCATTGCGCCTTGGCGCCGTCGTCCAGCGAGAGGTCCACGCTGCCCGAGATGCGGCGGGTCGCCGACTGTGTGAGCGTGTTCACAGGGTCCTTCTGGCCCATCGTGCGCTTCACGCCCACATCGTTCTCGAACTTGACGCTCAAGCCGCCGACGAGGATGGCCCACGCGGCGGCGTCCATCGTGACCGCGCCGCTGGCGAAGTGCTTGATGGTGTCCACGATGGCGCTCTTGGCCTCTCTGGAACCGATGCCGATGCCGGGGTCCACGGTGACGGGGGCGGCGATGACGCCGCACTCGAACGTCAGCGTGGCGACCCACGGGGCGTTCTCGCCGACCTTGAGGTCAAGGGCCTTCAGGACCCAGCCGGTGCAACGGTAGTAGTGCTTCGTCGCGGCGGAAACGTCCGGGATGTATTCCAGCGTGTAGGGGTTGAGGGTGTTGTTGGCGGCGCGGTCCACGAAGTCGAGGATGCGGTCCACATCGCAGAGGTGGCACTCGACCACGATGTCGTAGTCGTTCTGGACGCTGAACAGGTCCTCAACGTCCACGTTGCCGATGTCCATGCTCTCCTGTTGGCCGATGTCCAACTTGAGGCTGCACTTCAGGGTCTCCTTCGAGAACAACTTGAGCGCCGGGTTGGCGGGCGTGGTGCCCGCCACGGTCTCCTGGACCCAACGGACAACTGCATCCTTGCCAGGCGTGGACGACATGAGGGCTCCCGACGCGCACACCGACGCGGCGGCTTAAGAGGTCATCGAGTCGGCGCGGCTAGGCATACACGGAGTCGCCCTCGCCCTGCACGGTGAGGATGACGAGGGCGTTGAGGGTCGCGAGGTCGGAGGCGCCGACGAGGGTGTCGGCGTTCCGCAGGACGTTCACGACCTGCGTGAACCTGGAGCCGGTGACGGCCTTCTCGTTCGCCCGGATGCGCGCGGTCGCGGCGGCCACGATGGCGGTGCGGAAGCGGCTCATGGCCGTCGGGCTGACGCCTGTGGCGGAGAGGTCGTCGCCGTCGCTGAACCACACCATGACATCGACCTGTTGCACGTTGAGCGCCGCGCCGCCTCCCATGTCGGCGTTCCTGGTCGGGTTGGAGACCTCGCGGATGGTGAACATCCCCTCGCCCGCGCCGACGCGCTCGCTGAACACGCGCTGCGAGTAGTGCTTGCCCCACTCCACGAACCGGAATGTCTGCGTCCGCTCGGCCGTGACCGCCTGGAAGCCATCCAACAGGTCGCCGAGCGGGGCGGTGATGTCGAGCGTCAAGACCAGTCGGCCTCTGCTGGGACGTAGCCGGTGCGGTCGGGCCGGTCGGCGCGCGTCGCAGCGACGCCGCCGCGCACGTTCCGCAGGCCCCGGAGTTCCTTCTCGTAGAGCTTCAGGAACGTGCCCGTGGAGAACATGGTCTCCCCGCCCTTGTCGCTCGTGGCGTTCGGGTTGGAGGGCACGACGCGGCCGGGGCCACGGGCGCGCGTCAGGGCGAGGTGCGCGGCGTAGAACTCCACGCAGGCCATGAACCGCTGTTTGGTGACGGCGGCGCGCACGAGGAAGCCGGTGAAGCGCACGGAGTCGTAGATGGACGGGTCGGGCGCGGCGGAGAGGACGACCTGGCCGTGCAGCGCATCGACGCTCGACACGGTGGCGGCGTCGTAGGTCGGCGGCCCCGTCGCGGTGATGCGGCGGAGGTGGACCTGGATGCCCGCCTTCTCGTCCTGCGTGTTCAGGACATCGAGCAGGACGCGGCCGGTGAAGCGGGCGGGCAGGGCGAAACGGGTGTTTGCGCCGTCGATGCCGCCCCACAGGGCTACGTCGTGGATGCGCTCGGAGAGTTCCTGCGTGACGAGGACCTGCGCCTTCGAGATGAGCGCGGTCAGGTCCGCCGATGGGATGTCGGTCTCTTGCTTGAGGCCGGTCATCTTGCGGATTTCGTCCGGCGTGGTGATGGCTGTCTGGGTCCAAGAAACGAAGGACTCGCCGGACACGAGGACCCGGAGGTTGGAGGGAAGGGAAAAGGGTGCCGAGGTCCGCCTACGGGAGGCGCTCGACCTTGAAGGCGGGGCGCAGGTTGCGCGGGTCGTCCTCCTTGTAGATGGGTGGGGCGAGGTCGCCGAACTTGAGGCCATCGAACTGGAGGCCCTCGGCGGCGTCCCAGAACTCGCGGGTCTCGCGGGTCTGGACGCCCTTCTGCCACCGCATCGGGGGGTTGCCGACGGTGACGACCGGCTCCTGGGGGCCGAGGTAGGTGACGCGGACGGCGGGGGTCTTGCGGCCGAACTTGGCCTCGTTGGCGTTGCTCGGGGTGGTCTTGGCCTGCGGCGCGGGTGGGGCCGGGCGGCCCTTGATGTCCTGCGTGGTGGTCGCGCGCCCGCTCGGGGCGGGGGCAGGCGGCACCGCAGGCGCGGGTGGGGCGCCATCGGGGAC
>JAIVGU010000274.1 GCA_020201445.1 Halobacteriales archaeon | reverse complement strand
GCACAGCGCATCGAGGCTGGCGCGTGCGTCGTGGCCGCCACCCACGACCCGGCCCTGCTCGCGGCCAGCCACACCCGCACCGTGCTGGAGGCAGCGTAGATGGCTGGTTCTCCCAAACAGGGCTTCTGGGGATTGCGTGCAGCCCACGAACCGCGGAACACGGGGACTTCGTTCCGCGGTCTCCGCGACCTCCGCGGTTGCGCCGAACAAGGGACGTTGTTGACGCCCCCGAAATCCCTGTTCCGCCGGAGGCCCGCATGAACCGCGGCACCGCGGCGGCGACGCTGCTCGCCCTCCTCGCGTGCACGACGGCCTGCTTCGTCGCGCCCCTTCCCGTCACGGCGGCCCTGCTCATCCTGGGCTTCACCGCAGCCCGCCACCGCCTTGCCCTCCTGGCCTTTGGCTCCGCCAGCCTCGCCGCGAACGCGCTTCTGTTCGGCCTCTTCGGGCCGGGGCCGACGCTGCCGGGCCTGCCAATCCATCCAGACGGCCTCGCTCTTGCTGGGGCCGCGGCGCTCCGCATCAGTGCCGTCGCCGCCGTGAACCTCGGCTGGCTGGCGCACGCCCCGATGGAGCGCCTGCTGGATGGCCTGCGCCTGCCGCCCCGCGTCGCAGGCACCCTCGCCGCGGTCGCCCTGTGCGCGCGCGACGTGGGCCGCGACGCCGTTCGCCTTGTCGACGCCGCCAAGCTGGACGGCGAGTGGCCGGAGCGGTGGAGCCGGCGCGCGAGGACCGTGGCCGGGCTGCTGCCGGCGCTGCTCGTGGCCTCGGTGCGGCGCGCAGAGACCCGGCGCGAGGCGCTGCGGCTCGCGGGCCAAGACCTGGCCCCGGCGTGGACGCCCATCGTGGCGGTCGGCGCGCTCGCCCTCGCCGGCCGCTTCGCCCTGGTCGCGGTGCCCAACCTCTCCGTCACCTACGCGGTGATCTTCCTCGGCGGCGTCCTCTTCGGCGCCCGCATCGGGGCGCTGGCCGGATTGCTCGGGATGCTGCTCAGCGACCTCGTCATCACCGGCCTCCAGCCGACGCCGTTCGTGAACGCCCCCGCCATGGCCCTGCTCGGGTTGCTGGGCGGCACGCTGCGGGGCCTCGACTGGGGCGCGCAGCGACGGGCGCAGCGCTGGGCCAACCGGGCGCTCGCGGCTGCCATCGGAGTCGTCGCGACCCTGCTGTTCAGCGTGGCCGCCGACGTGATGACCTGGGCCATCGTGCCAGAATACCGCGCGCAGCCTGGCTCGCTGCGCATCCTGGTGGCGGCGGGCCTGGCGTTCAACGTTCTGCCTGCGATTGCCAACGCGGCACTCTTTGGGCTTGCGACGGCACCGACGGTGCGCGCATGGCGGGCGGTGCAGGGAGTGCTGCTTCCTGCAATGCCCCACCGAAAGAGGGATTCTGGGGAGTTCGGGGAGCCCGTCTGAACCGCGGAGGCCGCGGAACACGCGGAAAGCCAAACTCGCTCTCTAGGCTTTGCCCATGAACCACGGATGGCACGGATTCCATGGAGCAGCTTGAATCCGCGCCATCCGCGGTTTGGCTGGCGCGGTTTCTCCCCGACGAAACCGCGGATGGCGCGGATTCCCGCGGATGAGACTCCGTGGAATCCATGGTTTGGTCGGTCGGGGACAAGTTGCAAAGCCCGCGCTTTTCTGCGGCCTCCGCGGTTCGTCGGTCGTCGAGTCAGGCGCGGCGCCGGGCCGCCAGCAGGAGAAGCGCCGCCGCAAGGAGGGGCAAACCCGCAAGCGGCGCGCTGCGCGTCATCGTTCCCCGGTACGCCGACAGGTCGCGCCTCTCCGCGCCCCACTCGCCCAGCAGCGTGGCGACCTCGGCGGTGCAGAGCGGGTTGGATGGCTGCCCGGCTTGGTACGCGTAGCCGCCGTCCGGTTGGTGCAGGCCCGCGAGGTAGCCCCAGGCGTCGGCAGGCGCCGCCTCGCCGAGGGCGTGCAGGCCGCGGATGGCCCAGACCGTGCTGTCGCAGTTGGGGGCGCCGTCCACCTCCGCGTAGCCGCCGAGGGTCGCGTTGTGGCGGGCTGCCAGATAGGCGTGCGCTGCGGCCGCCGCTCCTGGCGGAAGGGCCTGCGCCGCGGCGAGCCCGACGGCGGCCATGCCGGTCACGTCGGAGCTTGGGGCGCCGCCGAGCCGCCACGGCCAGCCGCCGCCCTCGTCCTGCTGGGTGGCGAGCCGGCTGGCCGCCGCCTGCAGGCGGCTGTCGCTCGCCGGGACGCCGAGCGCGCGCAGGGAGCGCAGGGCCCAGACGTCGTCGTTGAGCAGGAGGAGGTCGCCGTACTGGCCGTCGTGGAACGCCTCCTGGATGGCGGCGGTGTCCTGCGGCGTGCCGCGGCCGGCGATGGCGCGGGCGTGGATGGAGCGAATCTGCTCCAGGAGCGTTCCATTGCCGGAGGGGCGGAGGGACGCGAGGGCCGGGTGGGCGCGGTCGGGCCACTGGGCAGGGTCGACGCCGTTGGCGACGGCGGCCTCCACCAGCAGCGGCGCGATGCCGGCGTCGAACGCGCCGTCGCGGGAGCGCAGCGTGGCGAGGCTGTCGAGGGCGGAGCGCGCGTCGGCGGCGGGGGAGCGGGCGTCGGCCGTGGGCGCGAGCAGGCACAGGACCACGGCCAGGGCCAGCGCGCGCACGGCGCGGCGAGCGTGGGCCGGCGATTGAAGGTTCGGGCCCGCGCCGGTTCGTTTGAACAATCATAAACGTTTTACGGGGAGGTGCCCCATGGTCCTCCCAGAGGTGGGGCATGGCCGACGGAGCGTTCGACATCTACCAGACCGCCGCCGGCTACGCCGCCGTCACCAGCCCCGTGCAGCGGCAGATTCTCGACTCCCTGCGCGAGTGCGAGCGGCAGTTGCCCGAGCTGGTCGAGATCACCGGCCGCAGCAAGCCGACGCTCTCCAGCCTGCACATGAAGGAGCTGCTGGCGCGCGAGCTCATCGAGGAGGCGGCCCACCCCACCGACAGCCGCCGCAAGCTCTACCGCCTGCGCGCCACCAAGATCGGCTCCTCCGAGCTGCCGGTGGCCCAGTTGCGCGACGCGGTGCAGCACTACGTCAGCCTGAGCCCCCTCAGCCCGCGCCTGCCGCTGGCCGCCGTCTTCGAGGCGCTGGCCGCCGCGCCGGAGGGGACCGCCGCCGCCGTCCTGGAGGCGCAGGGGCACCGGCTGGGCACGATGGCGGCGCCGCTGTTCAAGGCGAGCACGGTGCGCGACCTCTGGATGCGGTTGAGCAGCTTCCTGGAGGCGGAGAAGGTGGCGACCTCGCTGCGCATCGATTTGCAGCACGGCTGGATGGAGCTGCGGCTGGGCGCCGGGGTGGAGTGCCCCCCCGCCTGCATGGCGGCGGTGCTGGCCGGCTTCGTCGCCGGGGTGGCGCACGGCAAGGCCCTCGACCTGCGCGGCGTGCAGGGCAGCACGGTGCCCGACGGCATCCGCCTGAGCGGCCGCTGATGGGCCGTGCTGCCCAGGAACGGGGAATCGTTCGTATCGAACAGAACGTTTATCCTTGACCCGCAGCTTCGGCGAGCGGTGAGACCCCTTGCCTGAATCCGTCACCGCAACCTCGAACCGCACCCTGAACCCCCTGACCCCGGGGGGCTACTTCCGCGTGACCAGCATCGTCCTGGCCCTGGTGGGCGTCCTGGGCATCGTCCTGGCGGCCATCGGCGAGTCGCGCCTGCTCGCCTTCGGCAGCAGCGGCCCCGGCTTCCTCACCCTGACCTGGACGCACAGCGTCGTCCACCTAGTCCTCGCCGCCGTCGCCGCCCTGCTGGGCTTCGGCAACGTCGCCCCCGGCGTGGCCAAGACGCTCGCCATCGTCATCGGCGCCGTCTACGCCGGGCTTGGCGTCCTCGGCTTCTTCCTGGCCGACCCGCTGGGCACGGGCGCCCTCGCGCTCCAGCTCGGGCTCGGCGGCAACCTGGTCCACCTGCTCATCGGCGGGCTGGGCCTCGTCGCTGGTTTCCGCGGCGAGTAGGCGAACCCGGTTTCCCTTCTTTCTTCCTTTTCCTTCCTTCTTCTTTTTTGGCCGATGCACACGACGACCGCGGAGGGCGCAGAATGCACGGAGATTTCTCCGCGGTCTGCGTGACCTCCGCGGTTCGTGGGGGACGCCTAGGAC
>JAIVGU010000096.1 GCA_020201445.1 Halobacteriales archaeon | reverse complement strand
CTCGATGGCCGTTCCCATGCGCGTTCCCACGGCCGCTTGAGGTTGGACGCTATTTGAAGGGAACGGGAAGGGGGAAGGGGAGACCACCCCAGGTCGCTTGGCCTGCCGACTCCCCGATGGAGGGAAGCGTCGGCGCAGGGGCATAGGCATGCCCTCAAATGCGACCCTTTCATGACCCCTGGAGGCACCCCATGGCGCAAGGCACTGTCCAGACCCCGCAGGCGACCCCGGATCTCACTGCCTTCAAGGAGAGGCAGAAGCAGGTCTGGGGCTCCTTCGAGGCCGCGGCCATGTTCACCCTGCCCGCCGCGGCGCGCCTGGTGCGCTTTGCCGGCGTGCGGGCCGGCGACCGCGTCCTGGACGTCGGGACGGGAACGGGCAACGTGGCCATCAGCGCCGCGCGCGAGGGCGCCAGCGTCGTGGGGTCCGACCTGACGCCGCCCCTCCTGGAGGCCGCCAAGCGCAGCGCGCAGGCCGCGGGAATCGGCGGCATCGAGTGGCGCGAGGCGGACGCGGAGGCGCTGCCGTTCCAGGACGCCGCCTTCGACGTGGTGCTGTCCCAGTTTGGCCACATGTTCGCGCCGCGGCCCGAGGTGGCCGTGCGCGAGATGCTGCGCGTCCTGAAGCCGGGCGGCCGCATCGCCTTCTCGACCTGGCCGCCCGAGTCGCTGCCGGGCCGCATGTTCTCGTTCCAGGCGCGGTTCCTGCCTCCCCCCGCCGGGGTGCCGCCCGTGGCGCAGTGGGGCGAGACCGCCACCATCCGCTCCCGCCTCGGCGCGGGCGTGCGCGACCTGCGCTTCGAGCGCGGCAGCTTTGCCATCCCTGCCCTGGGTCCGCGCCACCTGGTTGCCTGGCAGGAGGCGAACCTCGGGCCCGCCAAGGCCCTCGCGGCCGCGCTGGACAGCAACCCCCAGGCCGGCGCCGTGCGCGCCGAGTACGCTGCCCTCCTGGAGCCCTTCTTCGACGGCAACGAGGCGCGGCACGACTACCTGATGACGCGCGCCGTCAAGGCTTGAGCCGGCCGGGAGGCGGCGAGCAGCTAGGAGCGGACGTGGATGTGGACCACGACCTCGCCCAGGGTCGGCGGCAAGTTGAGGTCCAGGACGACGTGGCCGGTGGGGGCGCGGCCCTGCGGCCAGTCCAGCAGCGTCTTGGGGGTGAGGGTGTCCCCGCCGCGGCTTTGCCCCTAAACCACGGGTTGCACGGACGAGACCTGAATCCGTGTTCTCCGTGGAATCCGTGGTTTAGTTGGTCGGGGGGCGAGTGTAGGGGCAAAGCCCGCGCGGCGGCAACGCTTATCCCGCCACCGCTCCGCTCCGACGCATGCGCGCCCGCCCCTTCCTGCCCGTCCTCCTGCTCGTCGTCCTGGCGCTCGCGGGCTGCGCGAAGAACCCCGGCCCGTCCCCGCAGGCACCCGTCCACGCCCCGACCGCACCCGCTGTCGCTTACCTGCATGACCTCTCGCAGATGACGAGCAAGGACCTTGCCTCGGCCAACGCAATGCTGGAGCACCACCGCATCCCGGTGGCCGAGCCGGTCGAGCTGGACAGCTACGTGTGGCGGCCCGCGACGCAGGAGAAGGTGCCGGTCATCCTGACGGTGACGCCCTACTACGGCGGCGGGACGCCCGACGCGAGCCCGTTGGGCAACCCGTCCGGGATGCTGGCGGACGACTTCGTGCCCCGCGGCTACGCAGTCGGCTTCGTCTCGGTGCGCGGCACCGGCGACTCGGGCGGCTGCTTCACGCAGGGCGGCCCGCAGGAGGCGGTCGACATTGCACGGGCCATCGACTACTACGGCGCCCTGCCATGGTCGAACGGCAACGTCGGCCTCATCGGCGTCAGCTACGACGGCACGACCCCGCAGGAGGCGTGGGTGGAGGCCCCGGAGCACCTCAAGTCCATCGTCCCCATCGCCGGGATTTCTGACCTGTACAAGTACAACTTCGTCAACGGCGTCCCCATCAACGTCCAGGGCTTCGGTTTCAACACCTACTACTGGGGCATGGTCGGCCTCACCCCCGCGGGGCTCGAGGGCGGCGCCGGCCCCACCGACCCGGCCAGCTACGCGGCGGCGGTGCAGGGCGAGGCGTGCCAGGACCAGACCGAGGTGCAGGAGGGCGGCGTCAGCAGCACCGCCGACGGCAACAAGGACGCCTACTGGCAGGCGCGCGACTTCCTCGCCCGGCTCAAGGCGATGGCCGACAAGGCGCGCGCCCCTGTCCTCTATGTCCACGGCCTGCAGGACTACAACGTCAAGGACCACAACATGGACAGCTGGCTGGAGGCGCTCCAGGCCAGCGGCGTCCCGTTCAAGGCCATCCTCGGCCAGTGGCAGCACGCCTGGCCCGACAACTCGCTGGAGCCCAACGACTGCCGGCCGACTCCCGTGGAGCCCATCGCCCGCTGCCGCGCCGACTGGTGGAACGGCACGCTCGTCGCCTGGTTCGACCAGACCCTCAAGGGCGTCAACACGGGAATCTACGACATGCCCGCCGTGCAGGTGCAGGACGACACCGGCCTGTGGCGGCACGAGGCGCGCTGGCCCCCGCGGACGCCTCGCGCTGGACGCTGCACCCCGACACGTCGGGCCGCCTCCTCGCCACGCCCGGCCGGGGCGTGGTGAGCTACGACGACGCGCGCGGCGGCCTGTCCAACGTGCTTCCCGTCGCGGTGCCCGGCGCCACGCCGCTCCAGGCCGTCTTCGTCTCCGACCCCGCCCCCGACGAGCTGCGCATCTCCGGCATCCCGGTCTTCCACGGCAACGTCACCGCCACCGGCCAGCGGGCGAGCCTCGTCCTCACCCTGGCCGAGCGGCACGCCGACGGCAGCGAGCACAGCCTCAACTTCGCCGCGCAGAGCCTCAACCACGTCGCCGACCCCGCCAAGGGGAAGGACAGCGTGGCGGGCCTGCGCCAGGAGGTCGAGGCGCGCTTCCTGCCCAGCGACGACGTCCTGCACAAGGGCAGCCGCCTCGTCCTCTACGCCGCCGGCAACACGGTGGGCTCCGACGCGGGCGGCACCATCGGCGTGCAGCCGGTGAGCGACGGCTCGACCCTCACCCTCGACCTCGCCGGCGCCGCGCTCGTGCTGCCCGTGGACGCCACCATCGTCGCCGAGGAGCCGCAGCCTTTCGAGGCGGCCCCTGCGTCCTAGCGTCCCAGACCGCTCACCGCCGGCTGACCAGCAGGATGCCGGCCAGCAGCCCGCCCGCCAGCAGGACGGCCGCGCCCACGAACACGACCGGCAGCGGCAGGGCCGGGTCGTCCGGTGTGGCAGGCGGGTCGCCTGGATGGGATGGCCGTGGGGGTTGGCCGGGGTCGCCTGAGACCGGGTCACCAAAGCCGCCCCGCCCGCCCGGCGGGAGGGTCGTGAGGCCCCCGACCCTTGTGGCGCCTTGCGGCGGGGACGTGGTGCCGGTGGATTGCGTGGACCCTTGTGGCGGCGCCGTGGTGCCCGTGGACGCCGTGCTTCCCTGCGGCGGCGACGTCGTGGTGGCCGTCGAGCCGCCCGGGGCCGCCGACGAGGTGGTCTGGGAGGACGGGGTGGCCGAGACGGCCAGCGGTCCGCACTCCTCGCGGCCGGAGAGCGTCTTGGAGGCCGCGGGGTCGCCGACGCGGAAGGCTGGCGAGGCGGCGGACAGCCCGCCCGCGTCGGTGGCGACCACCTTAACGTAGGCGGAGCCGTTCCAGGGGAACTGGCCGGACTGGTCGCGCCAGGAGGCGAAGGGGGTGTCGGAGGCGACGCGGTTGGCCGGCGTGGGCGAGAAACTGGGGTCCGCCCCGGCGTGGATGCCGTAGGCCGTGACGTCGTGCGCGCTCGCCTCCTCCCACGCGAGCGACAGCGTTGAGCCGGAGAGGGAGGCGGAGAGGATGCGGGGCGGGGCCGGGGCGTCGTTCAGGGTCGTGAAGCGGACGTCCGCGGAGGCGACGCTCCAAGGGTCCGCGTGGCGTACGACGCGCACCTCGTGCGGCTGGCCGTCGCACAGGCCGTCCAGCACCGTCGTGCCCGCGGCGGCGGAGAGGGGACGCAGCGGGGCGCCGAAGCGGGTCGGGGCCAAATCGTGCCCCGTCGCGCCTGCCGCGCCGTCCCAGGCGACCGTGGCCCCGTGCGCCGTGATGC
>JAIVGU010000273.1 GCA_020201445.1 Halobacteriales archaeon | reverse complement strand
GGCAAGCGCAGGGTCATGGACCTGCTTCAAAGGCCCAAGGGGCGTTGTCGCCCACCAGTGAGCAGTATAGTGTGTTCGGATGGGCCCAACCTCGACCATCGGGGCCCTTTCCGCCTTCATTGTAATCGAAAGCAATTTCCTTCCATGGGGGGGTTGGGAAAGTCGGGAGCAGAAAGGTGATTGTCATGTTTTCCCCCGCACCAAGCGATCCTCGGTTGTTATCTGAACCCGCCGAGAGAATCTGATAGATTTTGTAGCCGGCTGCCTCGGACTCCTTTTCATCAAGGATACCGGGGTTCTCGATCCTATCCAATTTTTCTGCTTTCAAGTTTCGAATCTCAATCGACAAGGTTGCGTTGGGTGGGCCATGGAAGGCTTTGATGGTGAATTCGACGATTCCGGCTTGGCGGCAGTGTCCTGGCCCCAATTTTTCGCCTGGAATTTGGTTAGTTCCGCCATTGAATGCGCATCCCGCTAGAAGCAGGCACAAGGCAAAGGCAAAGTTTTGTCGAATCAACCAATCACGACCGGTTTTGGTGGGGGGACGTTTGCCACGACGAGGCCGATGCTGAATAAGCTGATGATGGCGGGTCGGTTTGCGGTGCAGTGGGTGATAGGGCCAGGGTCTGCGGTAGGCTGGACGTAGAGTGGACGCGTGTCGTGAGGCAAGCGGTAGCGGTGGTGGCTCCGAAGGTCGTCCCATGTCTGCTCTTCCGGAAGCGGAATCCTGATTCTTGACCCGACTGCCAGATGGCAGTCCGAAGCGGAAGCATTGTCGACCAATTGCTGGTTGCACCGTTTCGCTTGGGGGTCACGCGAAAAGGGCGGTATGGTTTCCCTGTCTTTCCTATCTATCAGACACTCGTCGTGAATCCAGCATGAGGTATCGAGTTCATCGATGGGGTTGGTCGCTCCATCCGTGCCGTTGATTACTTGTGCTCCGCAGTCGCTTCCGTAGCCGATGCCTGTCCAAAGCTGGTCATAACTTCCCGCCAAGCCTTCTGGAACCCATGTCACAACTTCCCACACGAACACGATGCCGTCTCCGACGCCTTTTCCGATGGCGATGATGTATTTGTTGTTCGCGACCGTGATGAGGATGACGTTTCCAGCGTCGTCAAGGTAGGCCTTGCCTTCTTCCATCACTTTCCTTAGTTCTTGTTCGGTCACTTGGCCAAACGCTTTCGTCACCTGCACGACGAACCGGAAGCTGTTGACCAAGTTGTCGACGGCTTCCACCACCGTCGTGACCACTGAAGTGACCAAGGTGACCACCTGCTGGAAGAGCCAACCGAAGAAGGCCGTGACGGTCGCCACGACCGTCTGGGCGGTAGCGGCCACGAAGTTTCCCACGTCCCTGGCGGCAATCAAGGGGATGCCGATGACCTCCATCAACTGGCCCTGGCTCTGCCTTCCGCCATAGGTGGTCGCGGCGAGTGTCGCTGTTCCGATGACGATGGTGCCGCGTTGCTGCGCTGGCGAATTCAAGGAAGCCTGCATCGTGATGGTCTGCCCGCTTGCCTGGTCCGTTGTTTCTGCCACGATGACTTTCGGGACGAAGACTTCCGTGTCCTGCGGCCCCATGTAGTAGGTGACGGTGCCCTTTGTGCCGTAGACGTCCTGCCAATGCACGATCAGGGCGTCGGGGAACTGCGTGTACTGCGTCGGGTTGACGACCCACGTCGCCCCCTCCTGGTACGTGGAGGACAGGTCCCTTGTCTGGTCGGTGGAGTTGAAGCGGGCCTGCACCTTCACCATCGCCAAGGGGACGGCGAGGTCCTGCAGCGACACCTCCATGCGCTTCGTGTAGTCGTTGCTATGCACCTGCAACGCCGGCTGCCAGCTCGGGATGGTGTCGTCGGGGTCGATGAGGTTCGGGATTCCATCCTGGTCGGCGTCGTGGCCCAAGGCGTCGCGTCCATAGTTGACTTGCTGGCCGTCGCTGTCGGAGTCGTAGTTGGTGTCGTTCAGTCCGCGGTCCGTGTGTCCGCTGGTGACGATGCGCAGCATGTCAATCCAGGATGGACCCGCAGAAGCAGGGACTTGGAGGTTGAGGAACCAGTTGCGCCCTGTGCTGAACACGGATTGCGGGATGCCGGGCAGGTTCGCCGCGCACTTCTCCAGGTCAATGCGGATGTCCAACCCATCACCTTTCTCTACGACAGCCTCCCGCTGGAACGCCTCGATGCCGTTGTCCGCGGTCGTGACGCAGTCCGCATGGTCCACGCCGTTGCTGTAGAGCACGAAGCTGTGCTGCTGGTTGTCGTCCAGGCTGGGCGTGACGCCCACCGTCACCGTCAGCGCCGTGGGCTGGGCGCTGGAGAGCAAGGCCTCAAGCAGGAAGGAGTCGGCGGCCGGGCGGACCAGGCGGCGGACGTAGCTGGTGGCGTTCTGGTTCCCCGGCACCAGGATGGGCGCGGGCTGGTTGGCAACCAGGACGTCGTGCCGCGTCCGCTCCAGGACGTCGGGCAGGGTGTCGGTGTCGGCGTCGTGGCCGATGCTGACGTCGTCGACGAGCCAGCCGAGGTGGTTGTTCCCGACGTCGTCGACGGCGTCGAACCTGAAGCGAATCTGCACGGTCTGCCCCGCGTACGCGGACAAGTCGACGTGCTGGCTCCTCCACGCCCCGAAGCCACCCTCGTAGCCACTCACTTGTGCCAAGGTCTGCCACGAACCCGTGGTCTTGACCTCCACGAGCTTCCGGTCGCGGGTCGTGCCCAAGTCTTCGGTCTCGTAGTAGCTGCTGAAACTGAGGCTGGGGTGCGTGATCTGCCGCAAGTCGATTGGCAGGAGCGTCATGGTGCCCATGGGGGCCCCGCCCGCCGGGTCCTGGTAGGTGCCGCGAGCGGAGGCGAACCAGAGCGCCTTGCCATGGTGCCCGAGCGCGACGCGGCCGGGCAGGCTGGCGGACTCCGTGTCCGCGACGCGCCAATAGTTCAGGCTCTCGGTGCCGAAGACCATCCCCTGCGGCACGGTACCGACCTGGTCGCCCGCGAAGTCCAGGTTTACGGAGTACTCCTTGTTCACGAACACGCCCGCCCCGAGCGCCGACGTGCTGCGCGAGTACTGGTCGCTCACCTGGTAGGCCGGAACGTGGGCGCGGCCCTGCGGCAAGTCGCCCGGAGCGACGTAGGCGTGGTACTCGGCTCCCGCCCGGTAGTCCGGCGAAACCGGCGGCGCCATCGCGTAGGTGGCGCCGTTCACGGTCAAGGTCGGCGGGCTCGCGGGAGCGTCGCCCTCGGCGTCCTTGTAGGTGACGTTGAAGCGGACGACGTCGAGGTAGTTCACCTTGGCAGGCAGGACTCCAGGCGTCAGGGTCGGGACGCGGTTGGTCTGCACGCTGAGCTGGTTGGCGACTGGCGTCGTCCAGGATTGCGTCCACCCGGTGCCGTCGCTTGCCGAAAGCTCCACCCAGGCCTGGTACGTCCTGCTGCGGTCGAGCGTCCCCGAGGTCCATGCGCTGGGCGTGGTGCTGGAGGGGTTGGTGAACCAGGAGGAGGGGGTGAGGCTGGCGTGGGTGACGGTGTCCTGGAGCCAGAACCGCATCGACCCGCCGCTCAGCCCCCAAGTTCCCTTCGTTGCAGAGAGGGTGACGGTGTCGAGCTGGCTCGTGCCGACGAATCCGGTGACGGGGCCGGCGCCGGTGATGGTGGCCGTCGCGGTGACTGCGCCGCTGCGGGCGCCGCTGGTGTCCGTCAAGCGGACCTGCACACCATGGGAGCCTGAGAAGGCGTACGTCGTGGTGGCGTTGACCTGCTGGTCCCACGCGACGTAGCCGGTGGAGGGGAAGCGAAGCTCGGTGGCGCCGCCGTCCCAACTGACGTAGTAAGCCACGTTGTTCGGGTTCTGGGAGGCGGCCTTGAATCCCAGCGCCGACGCGGAGCCGAGCGCCACGGAGGCCGCGTCGGAGACCACCTGCGGCAGGATGGAAAGCGTGCTGCTGGTGGAGAAGCCCTGCGGCGCCGTCACCACCGCGGCGACGGTGTTGTCGAACGTGACCGTGTACGTGTAGCCGGTGCCCGCCGTCAAGCCCGTCTTCGTCCACGAGAAGGTCCCGGTGGCCGTCAACGTCTGCGTGTTGCTGTCCACCAGCGTTGTACTTTGGTAGAGCTTGAAGGCCGCCGTGACGCTGG
>JAIVGU010000095.1 GCA_020201445.1 Halobacteriales archaeon | reverse complement strand
CCTACACCCCGACGCTTGCTGCCGTCTATGACAACGGCGCCGTGCACACCGTCGATTTCGTGCCCGCCATCCCGACCCTCGGACCGTTCCCCCTCTCGGCAGGTGTGAGCTTCCTTGCCGGCTGCCAGGACGCCCAAGCTGCGGACACGGCCTACCTCGACAACAACTTCTCCGGCACCGCGATCATCAACGTCCCGCCGCGCAGCCCGCTCGACAACCGCCTCGACCTGCAGCTCGCCCCCAGCACCGGCCTTACCCAGGACGACATCTCGGGCAACACGAAGGACTGCCTGCAGCTCAAGGTGCCCTCGACGCCCAACACGTACGCGCCGCAGGGCAACACGTTCGGCGTCACCGACATGGCGGCCAACGTCCCGCACCCGGAGCAGACGCAGACCGGCACCCCCTGCCGCTACTGGCAGACGGCCACGGCGCCCTCCGTCACCGCGGTCACGACCGTCGATTCCAACGCCGACGGCTACCTCGACGCCGTCCGCGTGCAGTTGAGCCAGCCCATCCGCGACGGCACGCGCCTGCTGCGCCACGGCACCGGCATCCCCGCCCCCACGGACTGGGTCTATTTCGACCGCGACCCCGTCTCCAGCTCCAACCTTGGCCGCGTCTCCGACGGCGACCTGCGCCTCACGGGCTCCGACGGCGGGCTTGCAGGGACGCGCGTGAACTGCGGTGCCAGCCCCAACGTCGATTGCGGCACGGTCCTGAGCCCGACGTACAACCTGCTGTGGGCCGACCTCGGCTCGCCCATGACGGCCACGACCACGGGCGTCGATGACGGCGTCTGGGCCGACACGGACGGCAGCAACACCGTGAGCACGGGCGACTTCCGGTACGCCGACATCGGTCCGGCCGGCGGCTACGCGGCCGGCTCGACGGTCGTCTGCAGCGGCGGCCCGCTCGAGGCCGACTGCGGCCGCGCCATGTCCTCGAGCTACCAGGACAACGACCACAACGGCTGGGTGAGCGGCTCGGGCACGAACAGCGACAAGCGCACCGCCGCCGTCCCCATGCTCGCCAAGTCCCCCTCGTCCACGGCCCTCGTGGACTGCAGCGCCACCTCGACGCACGTCCCCGACGCCGACTGCCGCACGGGCCTCACCCCGACGACCTACAACCTGAACGGCGGCGACTTCCTCGTCACCATCTCGCTCAGCAACATCCAGCTCACGACCGCCTGCGCCGTGAGCGGCAAGGGCGCGGGGCCCCTCCTCGGCGGCTCCAGCCTCTTCGCAAGCTGCCCTGGCGGAATCGCCGGCAACCCCGACCCGCCGGGCGGCGACGCGCCCACACTCGTCGATTCCTGCGCAGGTGCCCTGGACAACGGCGTCAACGACAACGTGTTCTACGTCTGCTTCAACGTCTGGTGGGCAGCCAATTTTCCAGGCCGGGCGCTGACGGACACCGGCTACCTGCCGAAGGTGTACTACCACCCCTCGACGGTCCGCCCCGGCGGCACCATCCGCGCCGACGACTCGGACGCGTTGCCCCTCGGCGGCGCCACCGGCAACGACCCGTGGCAGACCACCGACGGCGCTGCTCCGGCACTTGTGGCGGCCCTCGCCTCATCGGGCTCGTCGAGCGTCACTCTCTTCTTCAGCGAGCCCGTGGCGCAGGCCGCCGGCACCCCGGCCGTGGGCACGAACCCCCTCGCCGTCACCGACATCGCGTACGTGAACGGCAACGCTGGCACTGCCTACTGCCAGAGCGGCGTGGACGGTCTGTCGAGCTTGGGCACGTTGCCCCCCGTCGTGCCGGTTGCGGCTTGGGGTTCGGCCAGGTTGCCGGTCTATGTGAACTTCCAAGGCCGTCTCAGCCATGACGACATGGGCTGCATCCAGAACCCGCCACCGGCCTCGCAGATCGTCTCCCGCGACGGTGTCCGCGCCGGCCCTGGCCTGTACGAGCGCGGCGGCCTCCTGCGGGCCGTGAGCAAGACCGTGCCCTTCACCGACGAACTTGGCCCCTTCCTAGAGTCCGCTGACTTCATCGACGCCAACGGCGACGGCACCATCGACGCCGTGAAGGTGAAGTTCACGGAGCCCGTGAACGACTGCTTCATGAGCCGCGCCATGCCGCCGAACCTGCCCTATGCCGACGAGCCAATGGACGGCCGCATGCGGGCCCAGAACGGCTTGGCGCCCCCGGATGGCTTCCCCATCGGCCCCGTGAACTGCGGTACACCGTCGCCCGCCCTCTGCACGCAGGCCAACCCGACCGGCTGCATGGACGCGACGCACCGCTACGGCTGGAACCCGCACGTGGGCGACTTCGCCGTGAAGTACTGCGCAAGTGCTGGCTCCTGCACGCAGCAGCTCACCATCAAGAACATCGTGACCGGCCAGCTCGGCCCCGGCTCGGCGACGGCGGCCTTCGAGGTCTGCAAGGCGCACTACATCAGCGGCGCCGACCAGAGCCCGCTCATGCTTTCGCCCACGGAGACGACACCGGCCTTCGGCACCGCCGACGGCTTTGGCGACGACACGGTCTTCCTCTGCCTCGACCCGGATGCAGCACCCGGCGACGGCGGCCACGGCACGCGCGGCATCGGCACCGGCGCCACGGGCACGTTCCTGTACACGCCGCCGGGCTCGCAGTGCGCCATCCCCAGTGTCGCGACCGCGCAGCGCCCCGTGTGCGACCTCGCCGACGTGAACCCCGAGCCCAGCTTTGCTCGCGCCCCGAACGCCATGCAGGCGTCCAACTCCGGCGTCCGCCCGCTCGGCGACGCGGCCCGCCCGGTCATCATCGCCGCGACGACGGCCGACCGCGACCACAACGGCAAGGTCGATTCGGTCCGGCTGAACTTCTCCGAGGAGATCGTCCTGTCCACGCTCAGCATGCTGGACTGGAACGTGGACGGCGGCCACACCATGACCGGCTTTGCGGTCCCCGGCTCCGAGAACACGTGCGCCACGACCGTCACCGGCACCGCGGTCGCCGACCATGCCTGGCTCTGCTTCGCCGAGGTCTCCGGCGAAAACGTCTATGACACGGGCCTCGGCCACACGCCCGGCACCGGCCCCCGTGCCTCGTACGCGGCCGGCGGCGGCCTGCGCGACGACGCCCCGGTGGCGAACCGCCTGCGCGGCTTCACGCAGCCCGTGACGGACGGCGCGCAGCCCGTCGTCGCCCGCCTGCAGTCGTCCGAGGGCTCCGCCACGGTCACCGTGACGTTCAGCGAGCCCGTGGACGGCAACGGCGGCGCCACGTCGCTCAGCATCACCTACGGCGACCTCTGCTACGAGGAGACGGCCAACCCGGCAAGCTCCGCCACCGGCTTCGGCGGCAACCAGGTCGTGCACAGCCCCGGCGACATCGCCGCGGCCCTCACCCTGAACCACCCCGCGTCGGCGTTCGACATCGCCAACGACAAGGTCTGCTTCCTGAACCCGCCTGGCATCCGCGAGCACGGCGGCGGCCTGAAGTTGTTCGACCAGAGTTTCCGCCTGAACGGTGTCGCCGGCGACCGAACGCCGCCGGCTGCCATCGCGTCCGTGGCCCACAACGAGACGGCGACCTCCGTGACGCTCGACTGGACGACGCCCAACGACCCCGACGTGGCAAGCCTGCAGGTCTATGTCTGCAACGGCTGCACGTTGTCGCTGGACAACATCCGCACCGGCACCGGGCCGGTCCTTGCAAGCCCCGCGGCCCCGGCGGCACAGCGCGGCGCCCACCAGACCTGGACCTTCACGCCGATTGCCGGCTGGACGAGCCTCACGTTCGCGGTCCTCACCGTGGACGGCTCGGGCAACCAGGCCATGTCGCCCGTCGTGACCGTGGCCCCGCCGGACACCGTGAAGCCTGACGCCGTGACCGGCCTCACCGCCGTCGCGACCTCCGTCGGCGGCGACCAGGTGACGCTCAAGTTCAACGCCCCGCACGACGACGCCGGCTCCACCTCCACCTCCGACAAGGTCGCCCGGTACTACATCTACCAGGTGACGGGCCCCGGCCCCATCGCGCAGTCCGCGGTCGTGCCGGCCAACCTCGTCTCGGCGAGCAACCTCATCCCGGACGTGACGGGCGCCAACGCGGCACAGGGACGCAGTACACGTTCGCCGTGATCCCCGCCGACGAGCGCGACAACAGGCCCGACGTCACCGCGGGCGCCCAGGTCACCGCGACCCCCACGCAGACGGGCGGCAACGCGCCGGGCGCCATCGTGGCGCTCACGGCTGCCGCGGGGACGCCGCCTGCGCACGCCGTCCAGCTCTCGTGGCTTGCGCCCAGCGCCCCCGCCAACCCGGGCGGAACCGTGAGCGGCTACAAGGTGCTCTACTCGACGCTCGACCTCAACACGGTGGCGAACCAGGCGACGATGACGCAGGTCGCCGCCGCCAACGTGGCGTTCAGCCCGTCGGCCTTCGCGGCCCCGCTTGCCTCGCAGCAGGCGACGGTCTCGAACCTGGACGACGGCACCACCTACTACTTCACCGTGGAGGCCGTGGACAACACGAACGCCGCCGGCCCCGTGGGAGGGATCGCCTCGATCCGCACGGCAGTGGATCCCAACGCGATCACGAACGCGACGGTGCGCACGAACAACCTCGCCGTGAGCGTCTCCGTGGCCCCGGTCACGAACGGCACGGGCAACGTCGTCACCTGGACCCTGCCGGCGGCCGACCCGCTGCACGCGGTGCTGGGCGTCGAGATCTGGCGCTGCACCTCCAGCGACACGTCGAGCTGCGTCCTCGTGAAGGACCTGCCCTCCTCGACTGCCGACTTCAAGGCCGGGAGCTACGTCGATGCCGCCGGCGACGCCGACAGCAAGTACCTCGTCACGGCCTACTACGGCTCGTCGCCCTCGAAGGGCTACGCGCACAACCAGGCCGAGGCGCAGGGCATCCCCGGCTGGAGCGAGCTCAGCCCCACCGGCGCCTCGTCGGGCGGCTTCCTCGGCATGCCGCTCTGGGTCTGGATCGTGGGCGGCCTGGTCCTGCTCCTCCTTGTCGCAGGCGGCATCTACATGGCGATGCGCGGCCGCGGCGGCAACGTCCAGGCCGGCGAGCCTGGGTCCGAGTGGGGCGAGGCCGAAGCGGCGCCCGCCGCCGACGAATGGGGCGAGGCGGCCCCGGAGGCCGAGGCTGCTGCGCCGCCGGCTGGGGAAGCAGGCGCCGAAGCGGCCGCAGCCGCAGCGACCTCCGCGGCCGAGCCGGAGAAGCCGAAGAAAGCGTCGCTCACGCACTACATCACCTGCCCCAAGTGCAGCACGGAGTTCTCGGCCACGGGCACCAAGCCGCTTGCCATCCAATGCCCCAACTGCGGCGTGCGCGGCACCCTCAGGTGACGGAGCCCCGCCCGCCCAGCGGCCGAGGGACAGCGCAAGCCCTGCCGGCATGCGGCGAGTCCTGTAC
>JAIVGU010000094.1 GCA_020201445.1 Halobacteriales archaeon | reverse complement strand
CTCAACTGCCGCCCGTGCGCCTTCGCCGCGGCCAGCACCAGCGCCACCGCGACGACAGCCTGCGCGGCGCCCGCGAGGAGGTCCATGTCAAGACAGCGGCGCCGGGCTTCTTGGACCCTTCCAGCCGCTAGTCCTCGCGGACCTCGGCGTCGGCGTGCCGCTCGGCCTCTTTCCGGCTCAGGCCCGCCTCCATCGCCTTGCGCACGTGCTCGGCGCGGTCCCAGTCGCGCTGCGCCGCCAGGTTGGGGAAGCGTTCGTCCTCGCTGCTGCGGCGCGGGGCCTTGCCGGGAGCCATGCCACGCCATCGGCGGCTGCGCCTTCGCGTTTTGGGTGGCGGCAGGGCGACCCCCCGCTGGACCGCGAAGGCCGCGGACCCAGAGGAACAGCCACTTTCGGTGGGTTTCGCGCCCTTCGCGGTGAGATGGGCTGTCAGCGGCGCTTGAAGAACTCGATCTCCCGCTCGTGCTTCAGCGCCGCCTCCCTGGAGCCAAACGTCCCCAGGTTCCGGCGCCGGCCCGTCCGCGGGTCCACCTTGCGGCTGTAGATGCGCCAGCGGCGCTCGCCCGCCAGCTTGCGGATGACCATGGGACCGCCTCGCCGCCGCGGCCGATGAGGCTGCCGCCACCCGTGACCTTCCGCTTAAATCCAAGGCGTTCCTGGCGAACCCTGCATGGCAAAGCTGAACCCCTTCCCGGAGGAGGGCGAACTCGTCGTCGGCACGGTGCGCGAGGTGCAGAACTTCGGCGCCTTCGTCACGCTCGAGGAGTACAAGGGCAAGGAGGGGTTCTGCCACATCCGCGAGGTCGCCCCCGGCTGGGTCAAGCGCATCCGCGACTACGTGCGCGAGCAGCAGCGCGTGGTGTGCAAGGTGCAGGGCGTGGACGCCAAGAAGGGCCACGTCGACCTCTCCATCAAGGCGGTCAACGACCACCAGCGCCGCGAGACCATCCAGGCGTGGAAGAACGAGCAGAAGGCCGACAAGTTCCTGGAGATCATGGCGGAGCGCGAGAAGACCACCGTCGACAAGCTGATGGCGCAGTTCGGCCGCGCCCTCATCGAGAAGTTCGGCTCCGTCTACCAGGCGTTCCAGGAGGCCGCCGAGATGGGCGAGGAGGTCTTCGGGCAGGAGGGGCTCACCGGAGACTGGATTCCCGGCTTCGTCGCCTTCGCCAAGGAGAACATCCAGGCGCAGTTCGTCGACATCGCCGGCTACGTCGACATCCAGTCCCCTGCCCCCGACGGCGTCAAGCACGTCAGCAAGGCGCTCAAGGCCGCGGAGAAGGGGGAGTTCGAGGACGTCGGGATCGAGGTCGCCTACATGGGCGCCCCGCACTACCGCATCATGGTCAAGGCGCCCGACTTCAAGATTGCCGAGACGGAGCTGCAGAAGGCCGCCGAGCGCGCCGTGCAGGCCATCCAGAAGGCGGGCGGCACGGGCGTGTTCCACCGCGAACTCGAGACCAAGAAAGCCTGAGGGCGTGCGCCGTGTCCAACGCCCTGATGAAGTTCTGCGCCAACTGCCAGGACTACACCCTCAAGGACGCCTGCCCCCGTTGCGGCGGCAAGGCCGTGCAGAACACGCCGGCCAAGTTCAGCCCCGAGGACCACTACGGCGCGTACCGGCGCAAGCTCAAGAAGCTCGACGCCCAAGGGAAGGCGTAGCGGGCGGGGCCCGGTTCTTATCAAGCAGGAGAAGGTCGCCCCAGCGATGGCGCAGGAGGCCGCAGCCGACTGGACCCAGGCGGCCCCCCGCCGCGGCGCCCTGGCCGAGGACCTGGGCCGGCTGGCGCGCTTCAACGAGATCGTCGCCATCCTGCTGCGCCACAACGCCTGGGGCCTGCTGCGCAACCTGATGCGGGGCGCCCAGGACCGCGAGGGCCGCGAGCCCAACCCGGTGCGCCTGCGGAAGCTGCTGGAGGAGCTCGGCCCGACGTTCATCAAGCTCGGCCAACTCCTCGCCACGCGCCCCGACCTGGTGCCCAAGGAGTACGTCGAGGAGTTCCAGAAGCTCTACGACCAGACGCCCCCCAGCCCGCCGGAGGAGGTGCGGCGCGTCCTGCGCGAGCAGCTCGGCCGCGAGCCGGAGGAGGTGTTCGCGCAGTTCGACCCCGTGCCGCTGGCGAGCGCCAGCATCGGGCAGGTCCACCGCGGCGTCCTGGCCGACGGCACGAAGGTCGCCATCAAGGTGCAGCACGTCGGCATCGAGGAGCGGATGGTCCTCGACTTCGAGATCCTCAAGGGCCTCGTCACCTTCATCGAGAAGACCTTCGCCGGCAGCCGCGTCTGGCAGCCCAGCGACCACCTGGAGGAGCTGCGCCTCATGCTGGAGCGCGAGCTGGACTACCGCTTCGAGATGCGCACGACGCAGCGCGTGGCCGAGAACTTCCGCGGCGACCCCACGGTGAAGATTCCCACGATGCACGCCGACTACTGCGGCAAGCGCGTCCTGGTGATGGAGTTCATCGAGGGCACCAAGCTCACCCGCGCCGGCGGCCCCGAGATGGCGGGCGTCGACCGCCGCGCCGTGGCGCGCACCCTGACCACCGCGATGGCGAAGCAGATCTTCGTCGACCGCCTCTTCCACGCCGACCCCAGCCCCGGCAACCTCCTCGTCATCGGCAGCAGCCAGGTGGCGTTCCTCGACTTCGGCGCCGTCGGCGTCGTCACCGAGCGGCGGGCGCGCACCATCCTCCAGCTCATCACCTCCATCAGCCGCAAGGACCCGGAGTCCACGGCGGAGGCGGTGATGGACCTGTGCGACCAGCGCGCCGAGGTGGACCCCAAGCGGTTCCTGCAGGACGTCGAGCGCGTCGTCGACTACTTCGAGCGCGAGGAGGTGTCGGTGGCCGACCCGGTGCTGATGGACCTCATCGTCGGCCTGGCGCGCAGCCACCGGATGCTCCTGCCGCCCGACTTCGCCCTCATCACCCGCGCCCTGTTCCAGTTCGAGGGCTTCTGCCGCACCCTCGACCCCACCTTCGACCTCGTCACCGTGCTGGAGCCGTTCGTGGCGCAGGTGCTGTGGCGCAACATCTCCAGCCCGCGCCAGCAGAAGGAGCTGGTCGAGGAGACGGTGGGGGAGCTGCTGAAGTTCGGCCGCACCCTGCCGCACACCCTCAACACGGTGCTGCGCAAGATCGAGCGCAACGAGATCACCACCCGCGTCGAGCTGGTGGGCCTGGAGGGCATCAAGTCCGCCCAGGGGCGGGGCGTGCTGAAGACCAGCTTCACCCTGATGATGGCGGCACTCGTCGTCGGCCTCGGGCTGGTCTACTCGTCGTCCGTCCCGTCCGAGCGCATCGGGCAGTTCCTGTTCGGCGCCGCCGCGGTGCTGGTCATCTGGACCCTGGTGATGCTGCTCTGGTCGGAAGCCTTCAAGGGCAACCGCGAGTGAGCCTTGCCGATGGAGGGCAGCAAGCAGAGGGCTACGTTAGATTCTAAGCGGGCCAGAACCGCTGAACATAGGTTTAATTCCTCATTATCGTGGCCTGCTTCGTGGCAGACAACGCCTCGAGACCATCGGGCCCGCCCTTTCTGTTGCGGAAGAAAATGTCCTCCTATTACAAACGCTGGCGGCGAGGGCGGTTGTTTTGGAGCTTTGCACACCACGGGTCCTTGTTCGGTTCCGTTTTCCTGAGCGCCCTGGTCGCGGTGGTTGCCACTCTTCCGCAAGGCAAGTTCTGGGGGCTGTCCTCCACGGTGTGGATGTCCATGGTCTCGGTCGCGGCCGGTTTCTTGACCACGATTGCGGGCCTTGGCGGGTTCAAGAGCAAGTGGAAGATGAACCGCCAAAGCGTCATCGCCCTGGATTCCCTCCTCTTGGAGATGGAGGAGGGGACCGGGAAGACCGGCATCGAGGAGTTCAGCAAGCGCTTTCGTGAGCTGGTGAAGGTCCACGAAGGCGGCATCGAGGCCGCCGAGGACGTTGCCCCCCACGCGTCCGTGGTTCCCGGCCAGCAACCAGCATAGCCGTCTGTTCGCGGCGCTCTATCACCCTACGAGTCGGTGTCGACGGAACGCAGTTGCAGCAGCATAAGGGCGAGGACCGCATCGAGGATGCTGGACGCCTTGAAGTCCACCGGGGCCCCCAAGGGGCGGCCAAAGAGCATGATCAGGCTCACCACGCACATGCCCATGGCGATCCCGGACTGAAGCTGGGAGCGCAGGCGTGGCC
>JAIVGU010000093.1 GCA_020201445.1 Halobacteriales archaeon | reverse complement strand
CCGCAGGGCGGCCAGAGCGGCCAGACCTGTTCGGGCTGGGCAAATGCTATCCTGCTGGACTCCCCCACCGGGCCTCATGGTGATTCCCCCGGGCGCAGCCGAGCCGCTGCGCCGTGGGGTGCATCCGGGCGTCCTCGACGCCATCCTGGAGGCGAGCCGCGAGGCCATCGTCTGCCTGGACGCCGGCGGCAGCGTCACGGCGTGGAGCCGCGGCGCCGAGCTCGCGTACGGCTACCTGCCCCACGAGGCCATCGGGCGCCGCCTGGAGGAGTTCCTCGTCCCCGAGGAGGGGGAGGAGGAGCAGGTGCGCCTCGCGCTGCTGGCAGGCGGCCAGGCGCCGCGCTTCGAGAGCGTGCGCCGGCGCAAGGACGGCAGCCGCGCCGAGGTCTCGGTGGCGATGCAGGCGCTGCACGACGCCGCCGGCAAGGTCACCGGCTTCTGCCTGGTCGAGCGCGAGGCCGGCGAGGGGCGCCTCGCCGAGGAGGTCGCCCGCCTGCAGGAGCGCGACCGCCTGCGCACCGAGTTCCTGAGCGAGTCGGCGCACGAGCTCAACACCCCGCTCACCCCCGTCCGACTCCAGCTCCAGCTCCTCAAGCTGATGAAGGACCTCACGCCGCAGGAGCGCGCCAACATCGACGCCATCGAGCGCAACATCCTGCGCCTGGGCGGCCTGGTGCAGGACATGCTCGACGCCGCGCGGCTGCAGTCCGGCCGCTTCCGCCTCGAGCGCTCCCGCCTCGACCTGGGCCGCCTCGTCGAGGAGACCGCCGACGCCTTCCGCGAGCAGGCCCACCAGGAGGGGCTGCGGCTGGAGTGCCACGCCGACCCGCTGCTGATGGTGCACGCCGACCCCAACCGCGCCACGCAGGTGATGTTCAACCTCCTCAGCAACGCCATCAAGTTCAACCGCCGCGGCGGCGCGGTCGAGGTCGGCGCGCGCCGCGAGGGGGACCAGGCGCTGGTGTGGGTGCGCGACACCGGCATCGGCCTCACCCAGGACCAGGTCGGCCGCCTCTTCCGCCCCTTCGGCCGCCTGCACGAGGAGGTCGCCGGGATCCCGAAGGGGACCGGCCTCGGCCTCTACATCTCCAAGGGCATCGTCGAGAGCCACGGCGGCCGCATTTGGGCCGAGAGCGAGGGTCCCGGCAAGGGCTCGACGTGGTGGGTCACGCTGCCGCTGGACGAGCCCGGCGAGCCCGCCGCGCCGATGGACGGCCCGCAGACCTCGTTCTGAGTCCGCCCCTTGTCCGCTGTCGATGCCGAACAGCAACGGGACGCGGGGGTCGCCCCTTCAACCGCGAAAAAGGCGCGAAAGAACAGGAGTCTTGCCTATCGTTTCGCGGCCTTCGCGGTTGATGGTGGTGTCCGTGTGGCTTGACGCCGGCGCTAGATCTCGACGCCCGCCACGGGGGACTGGCCGACCTTGGGCACGCGCAGCCGGCGCCACGCCGCGACGCAGGCCAGGGCGAGGCAGGCCACCGTCACCGTGGCGACGATGGCGGAGGCGCTGAAGCCGCTGGGGAGGGAGGCAGTCAGCAGGGCGAGCAGGCCGACCAGGGGCGGGCTCACGCCCAGGCCGATGAGGGCGTGCAGGCCGCGCTGGCCTGGGCGGCTGGAGCCGACGCTGGCCTCAACGAGGAGGTAGCCCGGGACCACGAGCAGGATGGGGAGCGTCACGGCGGCGCGCAGGAGGCTGCCCCCGGGGAGGGAGCCGGACAGGAGCGCCGCGAGGACGGCCAGGGCCGCGGCGGCGGCCAGGTCCAGGACGCGGCCCAGGCGGGCGGGCTTGCGCTGCGGCGGGGCGTCGGCCGGCGGCACGGCGGTCATCGCGCGAGGGTCGCACGCCGCGCCGCATGAAGGCTCCGCCAGGAACGCTCCAGGAGAGGCTTGCCCGTGCGACATGTCGGGCCAGGCGTTGTCCCGCAAACCGCTTGGGGGGGAGAGGACAGGCAAGAGGCCGAACGGCCATGCTGCTCTCCGCTCGCACCAAGTGGGTTGGCCTGGGGCTGGCCATCAGCGCCACCGCCGCCGCGGTCCTCGTCGCGTTCCTGCTCCGCCTCGCGGACCCGCTCTCCAGCCCGGTCATCCCCGCCGAGGACCCCTACACCCACATGGCCCTCGTGCGCGAGCACCTGCGCACCGGCGCCCTGGACCCGCTCTACCCGAAGGGGGACCTCTACCCCCCCGGCCTGCACGCGTTCCTCGCCGCCGCGTGGACCTACAGCGGCATGGACCTCTACCAGATTGTCCTGCTCGGCCCCGTCCTGCTGGGCGCCATCGGCGTGCTGGGCATGGCGCTCGTGCTGGCGCGCAACCAGGGCCCACTCGCCGGGTTCGTGGGCGCCCTTGCCCTCGCCGTGGCGCCCGAGGCCATCTTCCGCACCAACATGATGAGCCCCACGGCGCTCGACCTCGCGCTGCTGCCGTTCTACTTCCTGGCCGTGCTGGAGCTGCTCAAGGGCCGGCTCGGCTGGCTCGGCGTGGCGGCGCCGATGACGGTGTTCTTCGTCGTCTCGCACCCCTGGCTGTTCCCCATCCTGGGGATGATGGGCGCCGCATTCATCGTCCTGGCGGTGCTGTTCCCGTGGCCAGCCCGCTTCGCCCCGCTCTCCCTGGTGGGCGCCGCGGCGGCGCTGGCCTGCATCGGCTTCGGCACCGGCCTCATGCTGTCGACCTGCGGCGGCCTCTGCGGCCCCGGCCTGCGCGACATCGTGGAGGTGCCGCACACGGCGTTCTTCGACGCGCTCCCCACCCTCGCGATGGTGGCGAGCGTCGTGCCGCTGGGCGTGCTGCTCGCCTCCCCCAAGCTGCGCGCCAAGGCGGCCGCGTGGACCCCGGGCCGCCCGCGCAGCGTGTGGCTGCGCCTTGTGGCCAGCGCCGGCATCGCCGTCACGCTCTACATGGTCACGACCCGCGCGCTCGCGGCCGGCCTGCCGGAGTACGTCGACCTGCACAAGATGTTCGGCTGGCCCATCGTGGTCCTCGCCTTCGCGGCCCTCGTCGCCCTGCCGTTCGTCGCCAGCCCCGCCGCCTACGCGGGCGCCGGCCTGTTCGCCGCGACCTACCCGTTCGTCGTCTTCAACCCGCTGCACAGCCCCTTCTGGCCGCACCGCACCGCCGTCTTCCTCGGCCTCGGGCTCGTGATGCTGGCCGGGGTGGCCGCGGGCGCCCTCGCGCACGGCATCGCCGTCGCGTGGAACGCATCCCTGGCCCGGCGCGTGCGCAGGAAGGCGGCGGCCGGCGCGGACCCGCACCCCTCCCACGCGGGCTCGCAGGCGATGCTCCTGCTGCTCGGCGTCCTGACGGTCCCGGCCTTCGTGGGCGGGGCGGTGTACGCCGGCACGCCCGACGGCTACTCCGGCGGCTGGTACCGCATGTACCCCGCGTGCGAGATGGACGCCCTGCGCGACGTCGCCAAGATGGTGGACGCCGACCCGAAGGCGGTCGTGATGGCGGGCGACTGGGAGGCCAAGCTGGTCATCGCGTCCCTGTCCTCGGACGCCTCGCGCGTCTGGTACAAGCAGACCTTCTTCACCAGCGCGGAGTCGCGCCAGGACACCGAGGCGCAACTGGCCCACAACGGCCGCCCCCTTATCGTCGTCGTCGACCGCTACGTCAAGGTGGAGACCCCCGAGGCCGACACCTCGTTCGTGCAGGGTCTGCCCTACCACTCCCTCGGCACCTGGTGCGCCAACGGCGGCACCGGGCAGAGCCGCCTGCAGGCCTACAGCACCGGGGGGACGGCATGACGCGTCGCGTGGTCAGCATCGTCGTGCCCGCCAAGGACGAGGAGGCCGCCATCGGCGACACCCTCGCCTCCCTCCCCGTGCAGACGCTGCGCACCGTCGGCTACGAGCCGGAGATCGTGGTCCTCGACGGCAACAGCCGGGACGCCACCGTGGACATCGCGCGCTCGCACGGCGCCATCGTCGTGCGCGACCGCGGCCGCGGCAAGGGCGCCGCCGTGCGCGACGCCCGCCACGCCCTGCGCGGCGAGTTCACCGTGATGATGGACGCCGACGGCACCTACGCCGCCGACGCCCTGCCCCGCCTGCTCGACCCGCTGGGCCGTGGCGACGCGGACGTGGTGATGGGCCACCGCCGCAAGCAGCCCGGCGCCATGACGGGCGTGCACCGCTTCGGCAACACCATGCTCTCCCTCGGCGCCACCGTGC
>JAIVGU010000092.1 GCA_020201445.1 Halobacteriales archaeon | reverse complement strand
GCCTCAAGGCCATCTACCTCTCCGGCTGGCAGGTCGCGGCGGACAACAACCTCGCCGAGCACATGTACCCCGACCAGAGCCTCTACCCCGCCAACTCGGTGCCGAGCGCGGTGCGCCGCATCAACAACGCGCTGCGCCGCGCCGACCAGATCGAGTGGAGCGAGGGGGGCCTGCAGCGCGACTGGTTCGTCCCCATCGTCGCCGACGCCGAGGCCGGCTTCGGGGGCCCGCTCAACGCCTTCGAGCTGATGAAGTCCATGATCGAGGCGGGCGCGGCGGGAGTGCATTGGGAGGACCAGCTCGCGTCGGAGAAGAAGTGCGGCCACCTCGGCGGCAAGGTCCTGGTGCCCACCAACCACCACGTCCGCACCCTGAAGGCGGCGCGGCTGGCGGCGGACGTCATGGGCGTGCCCACGGTCATCGTGGCGCGCACCGACGCGCGGGCCGCGACGCTACTGACGTCGGACATCGACCCCAACGACCACGCGCACATCACCGGCGAGCGCACCAGCGAGGGCTACCTGCGCGTCAAGCCCGGCATGGAGCACGCCATCGCGCGCAGCCTCCTCTACGCGCCCCACGCCGACGTGCTGTGGTGCGAGACCTCGACGCCCGACCTCGACGAGGCGCGCCAGTTCGCCGAGGCCATCCAGGCCAAGCACCCGGGGAAACTTCTGGCCTACAACTGCTCGCCGTCGTTCAACTGGAAGAAGCACCTCGACGACCCGTCCATCGCGCGCTTCCAGCAGGACCTGGGGGACATGGGCTACCGCTTCCAGTTCGTCACCCTGGCCGGCTTCCATGCCATCAACAAGGCGATGTTCGAGCTGGCGCACGGCTACGCCCGGCGCGGCATGTCCGCCTACGTCGAGCTGCAGGAGAGCGAGTTCGGGCTGGAGCAGCACGGCTACACCGCGACGCGCCACCAGCGCGAGGTGGGCACCGGCTACTTCGACGAGGTCTACAAGACCATCAGCGGCGGCGCGCACAGCACCGCGGCCCTGGAGGGCTCGACGGAGCTGGCGCAGTTCAAGGCGGCCGCCAAGCCGCTGGCGGAGCCGCTGCGCGACTGAGGGGCCACCCCGCGAATCACAAAGCGCACAACGCCCTGCACGGCAACTCCCGCACAGCCACGCGCAAAACCGGCAGATGGGAAACGGAGGGATAACCCCGCATCCTGGAGGCTCCGGACATGTTTGGCTGGCGCCCGCCTCGAAATAGGCCCGCCAGGGATGTCCTGCCCATGGACAGCGAGTTCGTCTGGGGAGCGGTGTGCGGCGACTGCGGGGCGCGGATCTTCCGCGCCGACGTCCCCGTGGGGCGCACCCTGGAGCAGTGGCTGAGCGCGCACAAGGAGATGGAGTGCCTCGCCCAGGTGGGGCCCCGCCTGCGCCCGTGGCGCGCGCAGAACCCCGCCATCAACAACGCCTGACCGCCTGACCACGCAAGGGGGGAAGGGGAAAGAGGTGGCAAGCCAGCGCTAGATCTTGCCGTGGGCCGCGCCGTTGGCGGTGGCCTTCACCTGGGCCACCAGGCCGGTCGCGGTGCCCTGCAGGCTACCCGCTGCGGTCGCGGCGCCGTTAGCCGTGGCGGCCACCTGGCCGGCGGCGTGGCCCGCGAGGCCCGCCGCGCCGTGCACGGTGGCGCCGACGTTGGCGGTGGCGTCAGCGGCGGCGTCCAGGCCGCCGTGGGCGGCGCCCGCGACGTCGGCGTCGACCGAGGCGTCGGCATCGACGTCGAGGCCCACCATCAGGTTGACGAACCAGTGGCAGAGGCCGGCGAGCAGGTCGCCGCAGCCCGCGTCGCAGCCGGAGACGCCCGAGCCGCTGCCCGGGCCGCCGTTGCCGCCCGAGCCGTCGTTGCCCTGCTGCGTGGACGTGCTGTCCGTGTGGTTGCAGGCGCAGGTGCCGTCGAGCCCCAGGGCGAGGCTGACGTCGGCATCGACGTCGGCCTTCACGTCCGCGGCGGCCTTGGCGGTCACGTTGGCAGCAACCTTCGCCTTGGCCTCGAGGTCGGCCTTCGCGCTCAGGGCGAGGTCGGCGCTGGCGTTGGCGTGGACGTTGGCGGCCGCAGCCAGGTCCGCCGTCGCCTGGACGTCCGCGTCCACGTCGGCGGTGGCCGTGGCCTGGGCCGCCACGGGGGCGGGAGCGGTCGCCTGGACGGTCGTGGTGGCCTGCGCCGCCACGCCGCCGGCGGCCCCGAGGGGCTGGGCGGCGGCCAAGGGGGACAAGAGGAGGAGCAGGCCGGTGGCCAGCAGGAAGAAGGGGGTCTTGCGTGTCGGGGTCATGGAGACACCTAGGGCTGGCTCGCGTCCCGCGGGAATAAGGCCAGGCGATGGCGGTGGAATACGTCCCCGATGCGCGATGGTTCGCCGACGGTCCGCAGGGGCCCGCCGCGAGGGGCGAACATGTGCACCTCCAGGCCGTCCCCGCTGCGGCCCCGACCCCAGCGGATTTGGGGGTTTCGCCCTGGACTCCGACCCTTGTCCCTTGGCCCCTAAATGGCCGGCCGCCCAGACATGTCGCCATGAAGGGTCTCGCCGCCGCGCTGCTGCTCTCTGCCGCCCTGCTCTGTGTCCCTGCGGCCCTCGCCGCCACAGGCCTGGACAGCGTGGGCGCCGCCGTGGGGGACGCGGCGGGCGTGCAGCTCCCGCAGGCCCCTCAGGTCGCCGTCCCCGCGCCACCCCACGTCGAGGTGCCCCAGGTGCATGTCCCTTCCGTGGACGTCGCCGTGGACGCCAAGGTCGGCCTCCAGGTCGGCCCGGGAGGCGCAGCGTCCCCCGACAGTTCGCCGCCGACGATGGGCACCCTCTCGTCCCAGGCCACCTTCGCCGACAAGGCCGCCGCCGTGGCCGGCGAGGCCGCCGGCGCGGGCGCCCTGACGGTCCTCGTGGTCGCCGCCGGCTCGGGCCTCGACGGCGTGCGGGCCCTCCTCGCGCGCCCCAGCGCCCGCCTCCAGCAGGCCGGCCGCTTCCTGCTCCGCCTCCTGCCCTTCGTGCCGCTGTTCAGCCGCATCCAGGGCAGCAAGGTCCTCGACAACCCGGTGCGCGCCCACGTCCACCAGGTCGTCGTGCAGGACCCCGGCCTCTCGGTGGAGGAGGTGCGCAGCCGCGCCGGCATCGCCTGGGGCACTGCGGTGCACCACCTGCGCCGCCTCGAGGACACGGGGCTGCTGGTCTCCGTCACGCAGAACGCGCGCCGCCGCTACTTCGCCGCCAACACGCCCGCCTCCAGCCGCCGCACCCACGTCGCGGCCCTCACGCAGCCGACCGCGCGCCGCGTGGCGGAGCTGGTGCGCCGCCGCCCCGGCCTCGACCAGACCAGCCTCTGCGAAGAGCTCGGCCTGCGCAACCCCGCCGCCTCCAAGCACCTGCAGCAGCTCGCCGCGCACGGCCTCGTCCTCGCGCAGCGGGACGGCCGCCGCTGCCTCTACCACCCGACCGAGGCGCTGCACGCCGCGTTCGGCATCCTGGAGGGCATGGCGGTCCCGCCCGCCGTCCGCGCGACGCCCCGCCCCGCGGTCGTCCCAGCGTGATGTGCCGGCAACTGCCCCCACGCCACCATCCGCCGAGAACGCAGAGGACGCCGAGACGGGGTCTCTGCGAGCTCGGCGTCCTTTGCGGAGGGTCGGGGAGCGCCTTGGCTGGCTATCGCCCAACCTTCGCTCCCAGGTCCGTGGCCGCGCAAGTCGCCGGCGGAGACATCGGTCTGCTGCTGGCTTCGCGGCGACCGATGGCCGCCTGAAGCTCAGGCGCAGGATTGGAACCGCAAAAAAAAAAACAGGGGAGAGGAAGGAAAAAGAGAGGAGAGGCTGGCTCAGATCATCCCTAGGAGCAGCAGCACCAGGAGGATGACCAACAGGGCGCCCAGGATGCCGCTCGGGCCGTAGCCCCAGCCGCGGCTGTACGGCCACGACGGGATGGCGCCCAGCAGCAGCAGGACGAGCACGACTAGCAGGATGACACCGAGCAGAGCCATAGGTCTCAACCTCCTCATGGCACGTGGCGTCCTTCACCATTTCTTGACAGGGACATGTTCGGCGCAGCAACGCGCGACCGTCACATGTTCGCCCCGCTGTTGCCTTCTTGCCAGCCCCCTTGCCAGGGCACCGGACCCCGTTCCGGCGGTGTGCACATGAAGACCCCTACCCTAGCGCCCGTGTACCTTGACAACGAGCCGGTGAGCCTGATGGGCGACCCCCGCCCGCAGGTGTCGAAGGTGATTGCGGCCACCGGCAAGAAGCCCGAGAAGTTCGACGTCATGCTCCTCCACTCCGAGACCGACACGGAGGGCAAGCGCCTGGGGCTCACGGAGGTCATCGACCGCACCGAGGAGCCGACCAAGGCCATCTACCTCACCTGCGTCGAGAAGGAGGGCGGGGAGGGCGACCTGGGCGCCGAGGGCGCAGAGGGCGGCATCTCCGGCAAGTCCGGCAGCGGCTTCGGCTCCGGCAGCGGCTCCAGTGGCTCCACGATGGGGAGCGCCAACTCCTCCGGCCAGGCCTTCAACAAGGGCGGCTCGGGCAACCTCTCGGGCGGCTCCAGCGGCGGCAGCTACGGCAGCGGCTCGGGTGGCTCGTCGTCCGGCTCCGGCTCGAAGGGGAGCAGCGGCTCCAGCGGCTCCGGCTCCTACGGCGGCGGCACCTCGGGCGGCTCGGGCTCCTCCGAGAAGGGCGCCGGCAGCTACGGCGGCACCTCAGGCCAGACCGGCTCCGGCAAGTCCGGCAACAACCAGGGCCAGGGCGGCAGCGGGTCCATCGGCAAGGGCCAGGGCACCCAGGGCGGCTCCGGGCAGGGCAACCAGGGCTTCGGCTCCGGCTCGTCCCGCACCGGCAACCAGGGCACCTCGACCCAGAACCAGGGCTCCTTCGGCCAGGGCAGCGGCCTGCAGCAGTCCGGCAAGACCGGCGGCCAGAACGTCTCCGGCGGCGTCGGCACCTCGAGCCAGACCAACCAGGGCAAGACCCAGAACCTCGGCGCCAAGTCCGGCAAGACCGGCTCCGAGGGCGAGGGCGCCGATTGGCCCGTGCAGGGCAACTCCGGCAAGGGCGGCAAGAGCGGCACCTCCGAAGAGGACGTCGAGTAGCCGCGCCGCGACATCTCGTTGTGTCCCCACCCCCTCTTCCTCCCTTTCTCCCCCTGTCACTTCCCGCGGACGTGTCCCCATGCTCGACTTCGAAAAGGCCCTCAAGGAACTGCGCACGACCTCCAGGGCCGAGATCGAGCGCGCCACCGCCCTGACG
>JAIVGU010000091.1 GCA_020201445.1 Halobacteriales archaeon | reverse complement strand
CCCCAACGACCCCCACAACCTGTGGCTTGTCTGGAGCGGCCTCAACTGGCGCAGCGCCCAAGCCGACTCGTCGGCCACGCTGACCCTGTGCAGCCAGAAGACCTTCGCCTCCAGCAGCCCCGGCTGCCTGGCCATCCCGGACAACCGGATGCACCTGTGGGTCAGCGCCTGCCCCGACCCGGTCCTGCTGACCACGACGTTCGCGCACAACTACACGGACGGCAAGGGCAAGTACCTCGGTGGCGTTCCGTTTGACACGCTGGGCCTGAAGAACGACCAGATCAAGTGCACGCCCCGCCGCAACATCAACTACACCGACACCATCCAGGACTTCACCGCTGGCGGCGCCGCGCAGACGTTCGACATCATCAAGAACGAGGCGGTCGTGACCACTGGCTCGGGCACCACCTACATGGCGGTCTGCTGGCAGATTGGCTACCTGAACTTCTCGGACCCCCTGAACCCGACCAGCCACCTGGCCCAGGCGCACGACTGGAAGCTCATCATTGACTTGGCGGACACGCCGGCCCACATCGTTGCTTCTTTGCTGCTCCACTACGGTGGCCAGCAGGCCGGCGACAATGGCAACGGTGTGAACGGCATCACCGTGGGGCCGGTCACGATTGGCCTGCGCGGCTTCTACAGCGATGACGCGGGCAACTACAACAACAACAAGGCTGGCGGCGCCAACCCCGGCCAGAACGGCCCCGGCCCCTGCGACAACGGCCCCCAGTACCTGACCAAGGCCAAGAAGCCCGCCCCGGTCATCTGAGCGTGTACACAAGTCCCTTTTCCCCTCTTCCTTTCTCCTTATCCCTGTTTTCTGTTCTCAGTCTTCCCCTGCCCCAGGCCGGCGTTGTGCTCGGAACGCATCTCACATCCGCCTTACAAGTCCGACCGCTTGCCCACCTGTGGCGGGCGTTGCTGCGTCACTTGCCGGCGAGGTTCTCCAGCTCGACGCCGTTGACGTTGCCGAAGAAGCGGCGCGTGACCTCCCAGTACCAGTGCGGGTCGAGCGGCTCGAACTGGGTGTGCTCGCCCCACTGCACGATGAGGACCTGGATGTTGGGCTTGTCCACGGCGTAGCGGTCCATGCGGTGGGCGTGGCGCACCGGCACCACGGGGTCGTTGGCGGCGTGCACCAGGAGCGTCGGCTGCTTGATGAGCGGCACCTTCCACTTCGGGTTGGCGAGGTCGAACAGCTCCTCCAGGCCGGAGAGGCCGTTGACGCGCGCCACGTCCTCCAGCAGCTCGTCGAAGCGGTCGTAGGCCCCCATCGACTTGGCGCGCAGGAGGCGGCGGAAGCCGGAGAACACGCTGGAGAACGGGTGGCCCTTGGGCGGCTCGGCGGAGATGTAGCCGACGGCGTCCTTGGCGTCCACGAAGGCGCTGTAGCAGAGCACGCCGCCGGAGAGGAGGTCGGTGCGGGTCTCGGCGTCGCGGGCGAGGGCGTTGAGCGCCGCGGCGCCGCCCAGCGACTCGGCCAGCACGGCGACGCGGGTGACGCCGGTCTCCTGCACCAGGAAGTTGGCGGCGCCGGTGACGTCGAGCGCCTCCTTCCACCCCGCCGTGCCGACGCCGGTCGACTCGCCGAAGGCGCGCAGGTCGATGGCGAGGACCGGGATGCGCCAGTGGCGGTGGATGAGGATGGCGCGCCGCTTGTGCGCGGTGTCGTCCTTGGTGGCGAACATCCCCGGCACCAGGACCAGGCCCCACGCCGACGGGGCGCGGTGCTGCGGCCCCAGCCAGCCCGCGATCTGCACGCCGTCCTCGGTGCGGAAGGTGACGTGCCGCCACGGCTTGGGGTAGGGGTTGAGGCGGGCGAGGAGTTGCGCCGTGCCGTGCCGGACGTGCCCGACGAAGTCCGCCATCCGCTTGGCGCGGAACATCCAGGTGCGGGGGTGGACGAAGGTGACCGGGCGCTGCGGGATGGCCTCCAGCTCGTGCCGCAACGCCTCCCACCGCGCCGCCTCGGGGGTGGGGTCCGTCACGCTGCGCCCATCGGAGGCAGGCGCAAGAGGTTTCCGACCTCCGCCTGCCTAACCACGAATTCCACGAATTGCACGAATCCCTGGATTGGTTTTCGTGGAATTCGTGCAATTCGTGGTTTGGTCACAAAGGCTCGCGCAGGGCGATGTGGACCGCCGCGTCGGTGTGGCGGCTGCCGGTGACGTGGCTGCCCGGCGTGGTCGCCTCCTCGCGCACCAGGGACACCTTCGCCCCCGGCAGGCGGCGGGCGAGGCGGGCCAGCAGGTCGCGGCCCACGCGCGGCGCCCCCGCCCCGATGTGCACCTCCAGGTTGGGCATGGCCAGGCCGGCGGCCCAGTGGCTGAGGCGCTCCACCGCGTCCTCCACCGACAGTGCCTCCCCGACGAGGAGCGTGAGGCCGTCCGCGACCACCGCGAGGCCCGTCACCTTGCCCGGGTCGACGCCGAGGACGACGCGCCGGTAGCCGTCGCGGCCGGGCCTGCGGTCGAGGCGCCGGAACGCCGCCAGCAGGGTCGCCTCCAGGTCGTCGTGCAGGGGGAGGCTGCGGGGGTCGCCGGCAGGGCCGCCCAGCAGCACCTGCACCGACGCGGGGACCGGGTCGTGCGAGCGCAGGCCGAGGACGTGGATGCCGTGCGACTCCAGGAACGGCACGAGGCGGTGGTAGAGACGGAAGTCGTCGGTGACGAGCGCCACGGCGCGGTTGCGGCGCTCCCCCATGTGCCCGGTCACGCGCGCGCCGCCTCCGCGGCCCCTTCGAGGTGCATCCGGTGCGCTGCCAGGAGGGCGGGCAGCGCGCCGAGGGCGGTCGCGGTCTCCAGGCTGATGCCCTTGCCCGTCAGCTCCAGGTGGTGCCGCGCCCCCGCGAGGACCGCCTCGGGGAGGCCGCGGGGGCCGAGGCCGTAGAGCATGAGCTGGCTGCGGCCGGCGGCAAGCTCCCGCGCGGCCTCGAGGGGCGTCACGGCCTTCGCCGGGTCCGGGTGCGGCGTGGTGGCGACAGCCTGGCCAAGCTCCGCGGGAAACCCGCCGCCCGCTGGGAAGGGGAACATGCGGAATCGGCCCGCCGCGACGAGGTCCTGGAACGCCTCCCCGCCCTCGCCGATGCTGGTGCCCTCCGCCACGAAGCGCGCGACGTCGGCCGGGGTGCGCAGGCCGTCGGACTCCTTGGCGCCGCGGCGGCGCGCTTGGGCGAATGGGAAGCCGAACGTGGCGACGTCGCAGCCGAAGGCGAGGGCGACCGGGGCGGCGCGGGCCAGCGTGATGCGCATGATGTCGTGCCACTGCTTCGCGTCGTAGCAGTTGTACAACCCAAGGGTCAGTCTTCCGGCCAGGCTTCGCCCCGCCCCCCGATGCCTGTCCCCCCTTGATAGGGCCACGGTCGGCGCCGGCCCCCATAACGCTCATTCCATCCGGTCCCGTCCGCCCAGCCGTGGAGCCGCAGACCCAGGTCCGCCGCGTGCCGCAGCGCGGCGTCTACGACCGCGCCGCCATCGACGCCATCCTCGACGAGGGCATCGTGTGCCACGTCGGCTTCGTCGACGAGGGGCTGCCCTACGTCATCCCGACCGGCTACGTACGCGACGGGGACCGCCTGCTGCTGCACGGCTCGCGCGCCAGCCGCATGATGAGGCACCTCGCCGCGGGGGCGCCGGTGTGCGTGACGGTGACGCTCCTCGACGGCCTGGTGCTGGCGCGCAGCGCGTTCCACCACAGCATGAACTACCGCAGCGTCGTCGTGCACGGCCAGGCGAAGCCCATCCCGCCCGAGGCGACCAACGCCCTCCTGTTCCGCTATATGGAGCGCCTGCTGCCTGGCCGCTGGGACGACGTCCGGCAGCCGAGCGCGAAGGAGTTGGCCGGCACCCTCGCCGTGGAGCTGCCGCTGGACGCCGCGAGCGCGAAGGTCCGCACCGGGCCGCCCCTCGACGAGCCAGAGGACATCCCGTTCCCCGCCTGGGCCGGTGTCGTCCCTCTCCGCCTTGCCGCCGGCACCGCCGAGCAGGACCCGCAGCAGGCGAAGGCGCCGGCACCGGCCAACGTGGTCGGCTGGCGGCCTGAGCGGCGCATGGGGACGGGCTGACCGGCCTTCGCGGTGGGCAGCTGGAGGCACCCCTAAGAGCGCACGGCGACTGCCCCGCCCGTGGACCGCCGTGCGACCCTGGCCAGCCTGGCGCTCGCCGCCGGCTCGGGGGTCCTGTAC
>JAIVGU010000090.1 GCA_020201445.1 Halobacteriales archaeon | reverse complement strand
GTCCGGGCCCGCCCCGGCGAGGCCGCCCAGCTCCGCCAGGCCGGCGGCCACCACCCCGGCGGCCAAGGTGGCCTGGAGCCAGCCCCACGCCGCGGGCCGGGCGGCGCGGCGGCGGCCCGCCTCCAGCGCCGCAACGCCCACCGCGAGGCCAGCGCCCTGCACGAGGGCCAGGGGCATGCCGTCCGTGGCGAGGCGCAGCAGGAAGGGGAGCCCCGCCAGCGCGCCGTACAGGGCCACCAGGAGGGTGATGGCCACCGTGGCGGAGAGGGCGCGCGACAGCGCCCCCGCCCACTCGGCCCGCCGGCGCTCCCCAGGGGTCACGGTACCTGCTGGTGGACGACAGCCCCACGGTGCGCCTCACCCTGGCGGCGGCCATCCGCAACGCGCGCAAGGGGGTCGCCGAGGTGTTCGAGGCGGGCGACGCCAAGGCCGCGCTGGCGGAGTTCACCAAGCACCGCCCCGACGTCGTGTTCCTGGACATGATGCTGCCCGGCGAGTCCGGCCTCAAGGTCCTGCAGAAGATGCTGGACGCCAACCCGATGTCCAAGGTCGTCCTCGTCACCGGCCTCGCCTCCGACCACCCCGACGTGGTGCAGGCCATCGCCAACGGCGCCTTCGGCTACCTCCAGAAGCCCACCCGCACCGACGCGGTGCGCAAGATCCTCAACGACGTCGAGACCGAGGCAGGCCGCTTCAGCCGCATCCGGTGAGCCAGGCCCACGCAGGGACGAAGCCCAGCGGACTGGTTTGCACCCGCTGCGCTCAGTGGCTGCAGGATTTGCGCGGGAAGGGAACGTCATAAAGGTTAAGGCGCCAGCCCTGGCGTGCGTTCTCCATGCGGCCCGTCCCCCTCCTGCTGACCCTTGCGCTGGCCAGCGCGTCCGCCCTCGCCGGCTGCGCCACGCCGGCCCCGGCGCCGGCCGCGACGGGCACGCCGACCAAGCAGTACGAGGACGGCGTCAACAAGCTCGACGTCCCCGTCCTGCCCCGCGACCCGCCCGCGGATGGCGAGCGCACCCTGGCGGCGGCCCCGCAGTGGCGCCTCGGCGAGTGGTGGACCTACAAGGTCGTCGACCACTTCACGGAGGAGGCCCACACGGTGACCCGCGTCGTGGCCGGGACGGACGGCCCCAGCTACCTCGTCGGCTTCCCCATCGACGGCTTCAGCAACGACATCCTCGTGCTCCACATCCCCGGCTACGGCGACGTCGCCCAGGCGAACCTCTCCTTCGAGGTCCACGACGTCGTCTTCTCTCCGCTCAGGTTCCCCCTCACCGACACCCAGGCGTGGCCCACCGCGTTCGAGGGCCGCCCCGGCAACATGACCGCTGAGCCGCAGCCCGACGGCACCGCCAGGCTCACCGGCTCCGGCGTGGGCTGGGGGTTCACGGCGACCTACGACCCCAAGGCCGGCGAGGTCACCCACCTCGACTCTCCAGGCTACGCCACCTACGACGTCACCGGCCACGGCTACGGCTACCGCGGCACGGTGCGCGTCCCGCACGCCCACGACCTCGTCTTCCAGCACGGCCGCCTCGGCCCCGTGTTCGACGCGCGCCAGGGCATCGGGCCCAACGCCGTGACCGTCGCCACCGACACCGTGCAGGTGCAGCCCGGCTACGACCACCTCGGCTTCACCCTCATCGTCGGCAACCTCGCCTCCTTCGGCGTCGGCCCGCTCGCCGCCACCCCCACGCCGTCGCAGGGCTACTACCAGGCGAAGGCCACCGCGCCCAATGGCACCGCCTTCGAGCTGTCCGCCATGCCGGGCGACGCCGGCACCAAGATCGCCTTCTACGGCACCGGCGACCCGACCGGCCCGTGGGCGCTGAGCTTCACCGTGGGCGGCCCCGGCATCGCGTTCGCCGAGGGCATCGGCTACCACTCCATCGACGTCGAGCTGCCCAGCGGCTGCGTCGTGGCGAGCTTCAACGCGCAGCACCACGCGGCGCCGTGCAGGGTGGACGCGCAGGGCCACACCACGACGCAAGCCTCCAAGTAGCCGGCTCCCGCTCGCGGCGCGTGCAAGGCGCCGACGCCGACCGCTTCACGGCCCGCCTGCTGGCCTCCGCGCGGCGCGCGGGCAGTTGGCTCTGCGTGGGCCTCGACCCCGACCCCGAGGCGTTCCCCGACGGCATGAACCCGGAGGACGCGCTGGAGTTCTGCCTCGGCATCGTCGAGGCGACGTCGGAGGTGGCGTGCTGCGTCAAGCCCAACGCCGCCTTCTTCGAGGCGCTGGGGGAGGTCGGCGACGACGCGCTGCGCGGCCTCGTCGAGTCGGTCCCGGCGGGGCTGCCGGTCCTCCTCGACGCCAAGCGCAACGACATCGGCAACACGGCGCGCAAGTACGCCGAGGCCGCCTTCGACGAGCTGGGCGCCGACGCCGTCACCGTCACCCCCTACCTCGGCCGCGACACCGTGGAGCCGTTCGCGCGCTACGCCGACAAGGGTGTCTTCCTGCTGGCGCGCACCAGCAACGCCTCCGCCGGCGACTTCCAGGACCTCGCGCTCACCGGCCCGGACGGGAAACCGGCCAAGCTCTACCAGGCCGTCGCGCGCAAGGCGATGGAGTGGAACAAGGAGTTCGGCAACCTCGGCCTCGTCGCCGGCGCCACCTACCCCGAGGAGCTGGCGCAACTGCGCGCCCTGTGCGGCGACGGCGTGCCGCTGCTCATCCCCGGCGTCGGGGCGCAGGGCGGCGACGCCGCGGCCACCCTCCAGCGCGGCGGCGACTCCAAGGGGCGCTTCGCCGTGGTGAACGTCGGGCGCAGCATCCTGCAGGCCGGCGACGGCCCCGACTGGCGCGTGAAGGCGGGCGAGGCGGCGCGCTCGTTCGCGGCGCAGCTTCCCTTCCGCTGACAGGGGATGGCACTCCACGCCTCCACGTCGTCCCCGCCGAGTGTGGCTCGGGTGCAGCGGGAGAGCGAGGGTGGCCGGAACCTGCGCCCTTACCTTCTTCAGCGCCGCAGCATTGGCGCACGGGATGAGCCCCCCGCCCCGCGCGACCCCGTCGCCTGCCAGCGAGTCGGGCCTGAGCGCGCCCGCCCTGCAGCGCAGTGACGTTGGGCTGGAGCTGTTCGCCGCCATGCCCCTGGAGGACGCCCTCATCCTCGTGGCGATGCCCGGGGTGGGCTCGGCCGCCGTCATCGCCGCGCAGTACCTCGTCAAGCACCTCAACCTCCCCCTCGTCGGCCACTTCCGCGTCCCCGAGTTCAAGACCGTCGTCTCCATCCAGGACGGGCAGGCGACCTCGCCGGTGCGGGTCTTCGGCGGGGAGACGGTGTGCCGGGTCGGTGGCCACTGCCCGCGCATGTTCGTCGTCGCGGCGGACCTTCCCCTCCACCCCGTGCACTCTGGCCGCATCGCCGACTTCGCGCTGGAGGTGGCCAAGTCGGCCGGCGCCAAGCTGGTGCTCTGCCTCGACGCCGTGGTGCGCATGGAGGGGGACCCGCAGCCCAACGTGTTCTGCGCCAGCAGCGAGATGGACGTCACGGCGATGCTCGTCAAGGCCGGCATCCCGGCCATGGCGCGTGCCCTCATCTCGGGGCCGACGGCGCAGATCCTGGTGCAGGGCAAGGACCTCCAGGTGCCGACGGGGGCGCTCCTGGTGGAGGCGGCCCGCGACCACCCCGACGGCATGGCCGCCGCGGCCCTCATCGCCGCCGTGGCCAAGCTGGTGCCAGACGTTCCGGTGGACGCCAAGCCCCTGGAGCACGAGGCGGCGCAACTGGAGAAGGAGCTGCGCGAGCACCACGCCAACGCCGACACCGGGGCGCCGGAGTCGTCGACCTCCTTCATCTAGGGGGTTGCGCGGGGGAATCCTCTTCTGGCATTGTGGGCGGCCTGGACGCACAAAAATGGGCAGGCAGGCCAAGGCACAGGCCGAGCAAGCTTTGAAGACCTTTGGTGTATCCGTTTCGGCCATCATGCCAAACCGAATCCGGCCGCGCTGCCCCACCTGCGACTCCGCCATGGGCCCCGTGTTCCGCAAAGGACCGCGCGGGCACGCCTTCGTGCGTGTGCCCGACGCCTTCTACTGCAGCGAGCACAACCTCATTGCCCGCGGGCGCAAGAAGGCAGAGTTCCTCTGAACCACGACCCGTCCCTCTTCCTTTCCCCCCCTGATTCTCCAACGTCCTCCTGGATGCCTGCCCGAGCGCAGCCTCCGCGCCGGCCCACAATCAGGATGCGGCCGCGGGCCCGTCGGGGGCAGCGGAATGGAGGGACGGCGCACCCCCTCCATTGCGGGGGAAGCTACGCTCCCGGTCTTCACGAATGCCTTCCGGCCCTCGGGGGGTGGGCTGCGTGCGTCGCCCGGGAAGGGCAATCCGCGCCCCTTGCGCATCCGCGATGCTGGCGCTCAGGCCGGGGGCGCCGCCAGGATGGCCAGCCCCTCGGCAATCTTCTCCTTCACGGCCTGCACGGTGACGTCGAGCTTCTGCCGCTCGGTCGGGGTCAGGTCGTACTGCACGACGCGCACCAGGCCGCCGCGGCCCAGCACCGCCGGGACGCCGGTGGCGACGTCCTTGTGGCCGTACTCGCC
>JAIVGU010000272.1 GCA_020201445.1 Halobacteriales archaeon | reverse complement strand
ACAAGGCCGACCTCGCGGGCGCCGACAGGGTGCAGGGCGACGTCGAGGCCAACCTCCTGCTCGCCCACCCCGAGCCGCCCGCCGGGGCCCCCACCGGGACGCCGGCGTGGAGCCCGCCCATCCTGCGCACCGTGGCCGAGCGCGGCGACGGCGTGCAGGCCCTGGTGTCCGCCGTCGCGCAGCACGCCGCCTGGAGCCAGTCCTCCGGCGAGTGGCAGCGCCGCCGCGAGCGCCGCCTGCGGGACCAGGTGCGCGCGCTGCTGGTGCGCGACGTGGCCGGCTTCGCCTTCGCGCGCGACGGCAGCCCCAAGCCCGCGTTCGCGCCCCTGCTGGCCGACGTCTCGGCAGGGAAGGTCAGCCCGCAGGAAGCGAGCCGGCGCATCCTGGAGCAGTTCCGGCGCTCCGCCGACGCCTAAACCACGGAGCCCACGGACGGCATGGATTCAGGCGGCTGTGCCAGCCATCGCCTTCGATTTCCGAGGGCCCAACGACACGGTGCCCCGGAGGGAGCCTGACCCATCTGCGACCGTGCATCCCTGGAAATCCGTGGTTTCGGAGGTCACTGCTGCTGCGTGGCGTGCTGCGCCACGAACCCGGCGTCCCCGATGTCGCGCGACAGCTTCTCCACTTTGCGCTGGAGCTGGAGTTGCTTGCGGGCGTCGGCGCGCTCGAACCTGACCTCGAGGTTGCCCTGCTTGCGCAGCATCCGCTTGCGCTGGCGGGCGGCCTTGCGGGCCCAGCGGTGCTCCGCGAGGGGGCGGGGGCGCGGGGCGGGCTGCGGCGGCAGCTCCGGCGGGCCCACCTGGAGCGGCTCGGGCTCGGGGAGGCCCTTCTTGCGGGCGCGGGCCACGAGCTTGGCGTGCAGGGTCTGCTCGCGCTCCACCTTCTTGTGGCGCTTCGCCTCCAGCTTGCGCACGGCCTTGCGCCACCTGCGGGTGGCCTTGCGGTGCGTCTTGCGCGCCTTGCGGTCGAGCTTCCCCTGGAGCTTGGCCTCGAAGCGGTCCGCCTTGGCCACGGGCTTGGCGATGTCCTTCTCCCAGCCCGCCTTCCAGCGCGCGTAGGACCTCTCCTGCGCCAGGACGAGGCGCTCCCTCCTGCGGTCGCCGCGGGTGGCCTTCTTGTAGGCCTTGTACCACAGCAGCGCGGAGCGGTACTCGTCCTCCATCAGGTAGTGGCGCACCACGTACCAGGCGCGCTGGTCCTTGGCCTTCAGGTGCCGCAGGTAGACCTGCTCCACGGGGATGGTCCACGGCTTCTGCGGCTTGCCGAGGATCTCCTCCTCCAGGCGCTCCTTGCGGCGGCGCAGGAAGAGGACCAGCAGGACGAGCAGCAGGAGGGCGGCGAAGAAGTAGAAGACCGCCAGGGGGTCGAGGGCGATGGCGGGGGCGAGCTGCACGGTCACGGTCTGCTGCCGCGCCAGGCTGGGGTTGTCGTGCGCCACGATGTTGAAGGTGAGGAGGCAGTAGGGCGCTCCCAGCAGGTCGAAGCGGGTGGCCGGGCCCTGGACCGAGAACTGCACGTCGCGCGTCCCCTTCCCCTGCACCACGACGGAGGCGGGCGGGCCGACGCCCAGCTCGCACGGGTTGTCGACCATCTCGAAGTCGTAGGCCCGGGGCAGGGAGCCGAAGTTCACCACCCGCAGGTCGGCCTGGGCGATCTCGCGCGGCTTGAGGCCCAGCACCGCGCTGCCGGGGCGGACGGTGAAGCCGGCGATGCCCTTGGTGAAGAACAGCATCGAGCCGTCGCGGTGGAACGTCTGGCCGTCCGCCGTGGTGATGGTGGTGTTGATGTTGAGGCGGTAGTAGGGGTTCTCCGCAGTGGTGAACACCAGGACGTCGAAGACGACGTTGTGGACCTGGCCGGGGAAGCTGTCGAAGCCGCCGGGGGGGACGATCTGCCACCCGGTGGTGTCGTTGAAGCCGGGCGAGAGGCGGAACTCGACGTGGTGCGGCGTGGCGCCCAGCGGCGGCGCCCCGGGGACGATGGAGGTGCCGTCCCGCGAGGCGTCCGTGAACGTCAGCGTGAACGAGCGCTGCAGGAGCACCGGGATCTCGTTCAGGCCCTCGGGGATGTCGAGGCGGAAGTCGAACAGGACCCCCTCCGACTGCGCGGCGGCGGGCACCCCGGCGAGAAGGAGGGTGCAGGCCAGAAGGGAGAGGGAGAAGGTGGAGAGGGGGTGGACACGCACGGTATCCCTGGGGGCTCAGTCCGCGCGGCGCACCAGGCGGGCCACCATGGCGGCGCCCAGCAGGGCGGCGACCAGGAGGAAGGGCTCCGGGCCGGGGACGTAGATGCCGCGCACGCGGGCGAGCACGTTCACGGCGATCTCGTTGCCCTTCTGGTCGGGGTCCTTGGTGGAGCTGGGCTGGATCTTGAGCTGGAAGGTCTTCTCGTCGTTGTTCCAGCCGTTCTTGTGCGGGGTCTGGATGAGGAAGTTGACCTTCTTGGCGAACTCGGTGCCGCCCTGCTGCTGCGACTGCATGATGATGGGCGTCGGGGGGACCGGGCTCCAGCCCTCGGGGGTCTCGCCGGCGAGGTTGAAGTTGACGTTGGTGAGCGAGTTGCCCAGGTTGGTCAGCTCGATCTCGTAGCGGATCTCCTTCTGGGGGCCCGCCTCGACGATGGTGTTGGGGACGTTCGCGGTCAGCAGGCCGAGGAACTTGACCTTGACCAGGAGGCTGGTGGACTGCTCGTCGGTGTCCGAGTAGGCGTTGTTCTGCAGCGCCGTGACCTTGGCCGTGAAGCTGCACTTGATGTCCGTCTCGCCGGGGGCGAGCTGGGTGGCCGAGATGCTGAAGGACGAGGAGGTGTCGAAGGTCTGGGTGCCGCCGGTGGCCTTGCTCAGGTCGATGGGGGTGCTGGTGGGGCCGATGATGCTGGTGCCGGCCTTGTCGCAGGAGGGCTCCTTGGTGTACTTCAGGATGGCCGACTGGATGGCGACGGCGCCGGCGACGGTGCCGGGGGTGTTGAAGGTGAACTTGCCGGGGACGGTGATCTTGCCGACGTCCACGTCCGCCACCAGGGTGCTCTTGTCCACGGTGGGGAGGCCGAAGGTGAACTGGGGCTTGACCGGGCCCTGCGCGGACGCCACGGGGGCCACGACGACTGCGGCCAGCGAGGCGGCCAAGGTCAGGATGAGCAGGCGCGACAGGGTCTTGTGCATGGGTCCACGACTCCACTTTTGGAGCCGGCCCCCCAGAAGGGGGCTTCGGCTATCTGAGCGACAGCGACCCTTCATATTAAGAGTTCTGGTTATCTTCCTTGAAACGCGCGCCGCCCGGCGTCACCGCGTAGGGGTGGACCTCCAGGGTGGCGTCGGCGCCGGCCAGCAGGAGGGGCGCGGGGGCCGGGGCGGTGCCGTCCAGGCTGGCGGAGAAGGCGTCCGCGCGGGGGTTGTAGAACGCCGTGTGGGTGCCGTCGCCCGCCTTGGAGAGGCTGGCGAGGTCGGCCTGGCGGGCGCCGCCGGGGGCGTCCGTCCACCGCAACTGGAGGTCGAGGTTCAGCCACGGGGCGGTGGCCAGGAAGGTGCAGTCGGTCCGCAGCGCGGGCTGCGCCAGGCGGGAGAGGTCGATGGCCTGCCCCGGCTGCACGGCGAGGTCCTGGTCGGGGAAGATGGCGGGGTCGCTGCCCAGCATGACGAGGTAGAAGCGCAGGTGCGCCGGCTGGCCGGCCTTCCAGGTGAGGTTGCCGAGGCCCGGCACGAGGCGCACGTCCGCCTCCGGGAAGGCGTCGGTGCCGTCGCGGCAGCCGTCCCCGTCCGTGTCCGCCTTGGTGGGGTCGGCGTGCAGCCGCGCCTCGTCGCCGTCCCGCAGCACGTCCCCGTCCGTGTCCGCCCGCAGCGGGTCGGTGCGCACCGGGCCGTCGACCTCCTGGCCGTCGGAGAGGCCGTCGTTGTCGGTGTCGGCGTCGTTGGCGAGGGTCCGCGTCCCCCGGTCGGTCGTCCCGGTGAAGCCGGGGTCGAGGCAGGCGGAGCGCACGCTGTGCAGGACCTCCTGGCAGTCGAGCAGCCCGTCGCCGTCGGTGTCCTGGGAGCGCGGGTCGAGCCCCAGCGCGTACTTGTAGGTGTCAGCGAGGAGCGTGCCGTCGGTGGTGCGGTTGCCCGGGTCGCTGGTGACGTGCCGGGCGGACACCGTCCCGTCCAGCGCGGTGACCTGGATGTCCCAGCCGTTGGCCTCCTGCGCGTCGGCGAGGCTGTCGCGGTCGCCGTCGGGGCTGCCGCCGGAGCAGCCGGCCAGCGC
>JAIVGU010000362.1 GCA_020201445.1 Halobacteriales archaeon | reverse complement strand
GAGTGGAGCCAAGCGTTGAATTCGACGACTGTATCTGGGTGCCATGCCTTAGGTGCCGAATGGCTTCGGATGCGTCGCGCCACAAGTTGGGCCAACGTGCTCTTGCCGGCGCCCCATGGTGCAGAGATGGAAACCACCAAAGGCATTGCGGTGGAGCGGGATTGCAACATTCCTGCGAGTCCATCGGCGTAGTCTCCGAACCCCAACAAATCCGCTGAATCTTCACTGATTGCGGAGTCGTCCAAGGCCACCAAGGCCATGCGAGCCATTTCTAGGTCGTTTTCTTCCGGATGGTCCAAAGGTTTCAGCGATTCGAGCGGCGCATTTGCCACGGGCGCGTTTTCTGGCGCTGAACGGGCGCGAGGCCTGGTTACATTGAAGTGCTCAAGGTTTTCCTTGACAATTTTGGCGAGGCCTGAGTCTCCCTCGAAAGGCAGGAACTGAACGCCGAGTCTGAGCAAGTTTTTGGTTTCCAGGAAGTAGGCCTCCGTCGTGTTTTCTGGGAAACTGTGACGGAGATTATTGACTTGGGCCATTAGGGTGGATTGGATGAAAAGCCAGGCAGGAATATTCCTTTCCCGCGCCAACCGAATGGTGTTGGAAACGCTTTCCAGATGGTCGATAGCGGATTCACTGTATGTGCCGGGTTCACTCACTAGAGCAATGAGGGCGTCAGCGCCCTCCAAACCAAGCGTAGAGACGCCGAATCCCAAAGCCTTCAGAATTGACCTCAGGTGGGGGCGGTAGGTGTCCTGGCGCCCACCTGCCAAGGCGAGCGCAAATGTTCCCCGAGAATCGGCCACGGATGCTGGAAGCCCTTGGGCGCCATAGAGTTGACCGTGAGTTCCATTGCTTTTTTGGTTAGCGAACGTAGCGAAGGGCGCTGGCGAGATTCTCGTCGCATCGAAGCACTGCTTCCCCAGCCTTGCCCCCGTTACCCCGCAGCTTATTCAAGTGACCACCTTGCGGATGTCCACGGGATTCCATTGAAAACGCTGGACTGGCGCCTACTTCGTTCCTGGCAGGGCTCACAGCAGAAAGCCTTCGAAGAACTCGTGTGCCAACTGGCGGCGCAGGAGCCAGAGAAGGGCGAATTCATCCGCAAGGGAGCCCCCGATGCCGGGCTAGAGGCTTACTGGCAACAGCCTGGCGGAAAGCAGGTGGGGTATCAGGCCAAGTATTTTTCCGGACCGTTGACCAG
>JAIVGU010000271.1 GCA_020201445.1 Halobacteriales archaeon | reverse complement strand
ATCTGGTCGACCTTCTGGCCGTTCTTGTAGAGCATGAGGGTGGGAATGCTCATGACGCCGTTGGTGGCGGCGGTCATCTGGTTCTCGTCGGTGTTGAGCTTGCCGAACTTGACGTCGGGCATCTCCGTGCTGAGCTGCTCGATGACGGGGCCGATGCGCTTGCAGGGGCCGCACCACGGGGCCCAGAAGTCGATGAGGACCAGGCCCGGCTGCCCGGTGAACTGCTTGAAGTTGTCGTCGGTGACGGTGGTCACTGCGCCGCTCATGCCACGGGCCAGTTTTCTGCGCGCTATGAACGAATCGGTCAGAGCCGCGCGCAGGCGGCCGGCGCCGCCCCGTCGGCTTCAAGTGCCGCGGCCGGCGTCGCCGCCGCGTTGACGGTGCCGTACCTGGGCCCCGGGTGGGGGCGCAAGGCGCTCGAGGTGATGCGCACGGACCCCCGCGTGCGGGAGGCGCTCCGGGGCGTCAAGGTGCGGCTGCTGGTGCGCATCCTGGACGCGCCGCCCGGCCGCTACGGCTACCTGTGGGCCGACTTCGACGGCGAGGGGCTTGCGGACGGGCGGATGGGGCACGCGGGCGACGGCGTGCTTGAGACCCTGGAGCCGGCGCTGACGCTGGAGGGGGACTACGCGACCTTCGCGGCCATCCAGCGCGGCGAGTCCACGGAGCGCAAGGCGTTCCTGGCCGGCGACCTCAAGCTGAAGGGGTCGCGCATCCTGGCCCTGCGCCACATGGGCGCGCTGGAGGCCGTCACGGGGGCACTGGCGGAGATTCCGTGCGAGACGTAGGCGAGCCATCGGTCGCTCGGTTTCTCGTCCCAGGATAGCGTCTGCTCCGGCGGCTTGCGCGCCATGGGCTTCCAGGGTGACGCGAAGGTGTGGGCGATGGCCGTTTTGCGCCCACGAACCGCGGAGGTCGCGGAACCCGCGGAACAGACCTTCTCCGTGACCTCCGCGGCCTCCGTGGTTCGTCGTCCGCTTCAATCCCAGGACAACAACTGCGCCCCGGTCCGCCCCGCAGCGGCATCGCGCCCGGCCAACCGCACCGTCACCTTGTCCCCAAGCCGCGCCCGCACCCGGTACGCCTCGCCGGAGTCTTGGTCGACGTGGGCCAGCAATCGCTTCAGTTCGTGCGGCTCCAGCCGGTCCGCGGCCTCGCGCTCGGGGGCCATCAGCATCGACTCCCACGGGTCCACCTGGTAGGGGCCGCCGGGGAGGTCGCGGGCGGGGACGCGGGCCTCGATGCCGTCCTCGCACAGCACGAAGAGGCTCGCGGGGGTGAGGCCGGTGACGCGGGCACGGCGGGCGCCGGAGTCCGCCTGGACGCTGGCGAGGACGAGGCAGCTCGACTTGATGCGGCGCTCCAGGCCGTCGGCGGCGCGCTCCTGGTCGGAGCAGTGGTCGCAGAGCGCCCGCAGCGACTCCTGCGTGTGCGGCGCGGGGCCCGCCTTGCCGGCGAGGAGCCACTTGAGGTTGCGGTGGACGACGAGGTCGGGGTAGCGGCGGATGGGGCTGGTGAAGTGGCAGTAGTGCGTCGAGGCGAGGCCGAAGTGCCCCTCGTTGTCGGGGGTGTAGTGGGCGCGGCCCATGCAGCCCAGCAGCTTCAGCGTCGCGACCTCGGCGAGCTCGCGGTCGGGGAGGTCGGAGAGCAGGTCGACGACAGTGCGGAACGGGCGCAGCCAAAGCTCGCGCTCCTCCGGCGCCAGGTCGCTGAAGCCAAGCGGCTTGACGGGCGCGGGCGGTTCGGCGGGCTCGTCCTCCTCGTCCTTCGCGCCTAGCATCTCGATGCCGCCGCCGAACAGGTTGAGCTTGCCGCCGCCGGCCTTGAGGCGGTCGAGCAGGCTGTCGGCCACTGGCTGCGACGCGGCGCCGGGCTTGCGCGGCAGCGTGAGGTCGGCGGGAATTCCCATCGTGTCGAGCTGGTGGCGAAAGCGCTCGGCGCGGTCGGGCTCCGGCAGCGGGTGGCAGCGGAACAGCAGCGGCGTCCTCTCCGCCTCCAGGTGGCGCGCGACGGCCTCGTTGGCGGCGACCATGAAGGCCTCGATCATCCGCGTGGCGTCGTCGGCGTGCTTCTCCAGCGCCGAGAAGCCGGAATCCTCCAGCAGCACCTTCAACTCGCCGGTCTCCAGCGCGAGGCCGTGGCGGTGGCGGCGCATCCGCTCCGCGAGGCCCAGCATCGTGCTGAACGGCGCCTCACCGGCGCGTGCCTTCTCCAAGGCTTGCCCATAGGACAGGTTCTTGGTGACACGGATGAGCGCCTTGTGGAACTTCGTCGCTCCCTGGCGGCCCTCGGCGTCCACGTCGATGGACACGCTCAGGGCATAGCGGTCGCCGTCGTCGCGCAGGCTGCACAGGTGGTCGGAGATGCGGTGCGGCAGCATCGGCAGCACCCGGCCCGGCAGGTAGACCGAGGTGGCGCGGCGGCGGGCGTGGCGGTCGAGGTAGGTGTCGAGCGCGACGTAGTGGCTCACGTCCGCGACGTGGACCCAGAGCCGTTGCCCGCCATCCGGGAGCGGCTCGATGCCCACGGCGTCGTCGAAGTCCCTGGCGTCGGGTGGGTCGATGGTGTAGCACTCCAGGGCGCGCAGGTCGGTGCGGCCCGGCTCCGGCGCGGGGTCGGGGAACTTGACGGCGTCGGCCTCGGCGCGCGGGTCCTCCCGGTGCTCGAAGAACTCCTCCTGGTTGACGTGGCGCTGGATGAGGCCGTCCACCGCGTCGGCGGGCGACCACAGCCCGGTCTCCAGCAGGAAGTGGAGGTAGTTGCTGGAGTGGGTCGTCGGCTCGCTGCGGATCCAGTCCTGCGCCAGGAACCCCAGCGCGCGGTGGAGGTCCATGCCGAACGCCTGCACCGCGCCCAGCCCACCGATGCCGGCCACCGGCTCCGCGCCGTCGGGGACGCCGTCCCAGTGGATGAACTGCGCCATCGCGGGCTTGGCCCACTGCAGCGCCGCCTGCTCGCGCGAGCCCAGCCCCGCCTCGGCCAGTTCGACGCGCTGGAACGTCCGTTCGCCCTCCACCTCGCGCACAGTGACCAGCTTGGCGCGCAGCGCTTGCAGGTCCTCCCACGCCGCCCGCATTGCACGGAACTCGTCCAAAGTCCAGGGCCGCCAGCGGTCGCCACGGCCGCCGACGGTCTGGAAACGGCCCGTCCCAGCGCGTCGGCAGCGGTCGAGGCACTCGCGCACGCTGCGCAACTGGCCGGGGCTCGGGTCGGGGCCGTACTTGGCCTGCGCGACCTCCGGCTCCGTCCACTCCTCTCGGCCCTTGGCGCAGGTGGCCTCCCAGAGCTCCTGCTCCAGCCGCATGAGGTCGTCCTCGGACTCCTCCTGCAAGCCGCCGCCGGAAGCGAGCGCGACGAGCTGCTTCAGCCGCGCCTGCATCTTGGCGGTGTCCTTCAGCTCGCCCTCGTAGCGCGCCTTGAAGACGCGGCTCTTGAGGTGCTCCGCCTTGACCTCCTTCTCGCCCTCCAACGTCAGGAGCTTGACCCAGGGGACGCCCTTGCGGCGCTGGCGGTCGAGCAGGATGCCGAGGTTGCGCGGCGGGTCGAGCCCGTGCAGGCCGGGGGTGAACTCGACGAGGTCGCCCGGCTTGCTCATACTGCCTCCGTGGAACCACGAATTGCACGAAGACGGACGACTCGCAAGCGGCTTCGTGCAATTCGTGAAATTCGTGGTTTCGTCAGGCGAGTCATGCGAGACCAGACGCCAAATCCTTCGCCGACGCCGCAGGGTCCTTCGCCTTGACGACGCCGGACGCCACGAGCACCCCGTAGGCGCCCAGCTTCCGCGCCGTGGCGACGTCGGCGCCGGACTTGACGCCAGCGCCGCAGAGGACGAGCGTGTCGGGGGCAATCTTCTGGACAGCTTTCACGGCGTTGGAGACAATCTTGGGGTCGGCGGTGGTGACGCTGACGTCGCCGCCGATGAGTTCCGGCGGCTCGATGGCGATGGCGGTCGGGTGGAGCCTGGCGAGGGCGCGGCACTCCGCGATGGAGTCGGCGCACAGCAGCGACCACAGGCCCGCGCCGTGCAGCGCCGCGACGGTCGCCTTGGCCTGCGCGAGGGGGACTTTGTGCTCCGCGTGGTTGACGAGGGAGCCGACCGCGCCCGCCGCCCTGACCGCGGCGGCGGGGACGAAGCCGGTGCCGACGCCGGGCGGCAGCGGGTCGGTGTGCTGCGCGAACAGGGCCACGCCGCGCGCCTTGCCGGCCAGCAGGGCCAGCTCCGTCGTGAGGGGCGCGAGGCCGACGGGCTGCGCC
>JAIVGU010000270.1 GCA_020201445.1 Halobacteriales archaeon | reverse complement strand
CCACCGCAACATGGACGGCGGCCCCGTCCCTGCCCGCCCCCGCCTCCGAGCTTGCCTCCAGCCACGTCAGCGGCGCCAACGCCATTGGGCTGCCCCTGGTGATGGCCACGGGAAGCGGCATCTTCGGCCCCGGCCTGGCCCAAAACTATGCCCTCGGCTGCAGCGCCAGCCAGTGCGACCCCTTGGACCTCCCCCTCACCACGACCACGGCCCGCTTCCGGTGCACGGGAGGCCCCTGCGTGCCGCCCGCGAAGGACCCGGTCCTCTGCCCGCCGCTGTCAGCGGATGGCGCGTCGTGCCTGTCCTATGGGCTGCTGGCCATCGCCACCGACCCCCTCGGCGGAACGCTGGTGTCGGACTATGCGGAAAGCCGCGCCTTCGTGGGCCCCGGCGCCGGTGGCGTGATGGGCCCCCCGCCCCTGGCGCCACCCACGGTGCCTGCGGCACATGCGGACGCCCAGGTAGTGGGCGTCAGTTACAGCAACAACCTGGTGTCGCTGGCCGCCTCCACCGTCCACTCGCGCTGCGACGTCGCCTCGGCCTTCGGCCCCGTTGGTCTGGAGAACCAAGCCTATGGCCGCGGCGGCGCCCAGGACTTCAGCCTCCAGTCCCCCTTGGTGCCTGGGAACATCTTGAGTGCTGAAGTGCTGGACTTCGAGGCCAACGCCTACGGCAACCCGTTCGCCACCACCGCCTTCATGGCGTGCGACGTGGCAGAGGTGGACCTTCTGGCGCCGCCGCAGGACGTGGCAGTCTGCCTGTTCCCGTGGACGGGCGTCAACGCCGTGGTCGTCGCCGTGACGTTCAACGAGGAATGAGGACCGTACCTGAACGCGGTGGGCCAATGGGTCTATGGTGGATCCGCGGTTCACATCCACGTTGCCGCAGGAGTCGCCACCCTGGACCTCTACGTCGGCTACGTCACGGTCGCGGTGGCGGGAGGACCGCCTGCGGCACCTACCTATGTCCCGAACGCAGGCTGCGCCATCTTCTGCTTCTAGTCGGCCTCAACTTGATGCAGGAAGGCGAGTTGCCGTTACGACGGACAACCCATGGCGCGGGCCCGGCGGCGCGGGCGCAAACCCCAAGTCACACTGGGCGGTCGCGGGCCGATGCCCACCATCAAGATGTCCCACACGGTGGCCTGCCCCCCCGCGAAGGCGTTTGCGGCCATCGTTGACCTTGAGCGGTTTCCGGACTGGAACCCTTCCGTGAAGCAGGCCAAGGCGCTCACGCCTGGGCCGGCGCGGCAGGGGTCCTGTTTCGAGTTCACGGTGCGCGGATTTGGGATGATGCCGCAGGAGTTGCAGGAGTATGAGAAGGACCGCTGCGTGCGCATCGCTCCGCAGGGCAAGGCCTTCGGCGGCGGGCATCTCTTCACCCTCACCCCAGAGGGGACCGGGACGCGCATCGACCATGAGCTGGTCATGCAGCCGCGGGGAGCCATGCGGCTCGTGGCGCCGTTGATGAAGCCCATGATGCGCAAGAACCTGCGCACCACGATGGATGCCCTCAAGCGCCACCTCGAAGACGGACGCCGTGCAAGCCCCTGACTTGGGCGCAGGCGCCTACGCGGACGGCCAATGGGGCCGGGCTCTCAGTTGACCACGGCGTTGAGCGAGTCAGCCTAGATGCAGATGTCCCAGCACTGCGGGAGAGGCTGCCCGTAGCACTTCATCCCGCCGAGGCCGTAACAGACGAGTCCGGCGCAGGAGGCGGGGGTGCCGTCGGTGTTGACGGCGTCGGTCACGCAGGCGTGAGGGTCGCCGGGGTTCTGGACGCAGACGGGCACCTGCTGGCTGATGCCGACGCACGCGAGGGCGCCGTTCCAGCACGGGTTCGTGGCGAAGTTGCAGCCGCCGATGGGAGGAGCCGCGGAAGCGGTGCCGGCCAGGAAGAGGGCGGCCAAGCTCAGGCCGAGGGTGGTGGCAAGAAGAATGCGCATGATTTCACCTGTGCAGCCATCTAGGGCTCGGCATAAAGGCGTGCTCGTCAAGCCGGCCCTGCTTTGGCCCCCGCCTTTCTGCATCCGCAAAGGAACTCCCTTGAGCCTTTCCTCAGTTCATGGCCGTGGCTCCCCATCGTCCTCGTCGTCGGTAAACGGCACCGGTAAGGAAAGAGAGGAAAACAGACCCGGTGCTCTCAGATGAGCGGAGAGGGCTTCTTGGTGGCGGGAGCCGGCGCCCAGCCGGGACAGGGCCCGAAGCCGTTGTCGCCGCTGAAGTCGTAGAAGCCGCGCAGCGCCGTGGTGGCCGGGCCCACACCGCCGTCGCCCGCTTGGGCTGCGCCATAGTGGGTGACAATTGCTGCGGCGATGCCGGCCACGCCAGCGGGGTCGCCCACGTCGATGATGAGTTTCCAGTCGTGGGCTGTGGCCACCAAGCTGAGAGGAGCCAGCGGGTTGGTGAAGTCGACGTAGTCGATGCTCCAACAAATCGCCATGTAGCGTGTGCCGGCCCCAGCGTGGACGACGGCCTCGTTCTTGATACGCTCGAAGGTCTGCGACGCCGAGCCGCCGCCGAAGCTCTGCACCGTGCCAGTGTAGTCCACTGAGTCGATCGGGGTGCACGAGATGGCCTGGTTCTTCATCGCAAGCGTGTCAAACGGCAGGCCATTGACTTCCTTGCCCCTGCCATCCAGGTAGTTGTGGCCAAAGGTCGTGGCGGGGCCTTTGAGGCTGCCGCAGGCCGACACAATCAAGTCCAGGTTGCTGCCCGGAACAGCCAGGCAGCCGGGGCTGCTGCTGGCGAAGGTCTGCTGGGTGCACAAGTTGATCTGGGTCGAGGAGTCGGCCTCGATGCTGCGCCAGTTCATGCCGCTCCAAATCAGCCACAGGTTGCCGGGATCGGAGCCCGGGATGGGGCAGGCGATGCCGAGATTGATGCCACCCTGGCTCGGGTGCCCGGGGACCGGGCTCAGGAGGGGTACCAAGTTGCTGATGCCGAAACCGGGGCCATTCAGGTTGGTTCCCAGGTTCTGGTCCGCCTCCCAGGCCTTCGAGACGGGTTGGCTGCCACGCACGCCCAACAGGGCAGCCGTGCAGGCGCTGTCCGGGTTGTCGGGGTCTTCGATGCCGACGCCTCCCTTGAAGTCAACGGACGATGCGACCGTGGTCTCGAACGTCTTTGCAACGTGGCCGGGGCCGGTTCCACCGCCACCCGTGGGCGGAGGCGACATGCATAGGGGCAGCTCGATGAAGGTGTCCGTCACGAAACCATCGAGGCCACCCGCGTTGCCAACCTGGAAGGCGCCCGGTGAGGTGAACATGCCGTCCTCGGCGTACCCGGCAAGAAAGACGTCGTTGCCTTGCCCGAATTGGCCCCCGCGTGACCCGACGGACGTGCCGGCGTCGTCCCCCGTTGTTCCCCAGTAGGTGGAGTACCACGGCATCAAGGGCGGTGGCGTCATGATGCCGCTGCATGGGTAGAACGTGGTCTCAAACGCGTCCCAGCCGCCGTTGTTGGAGGGCTGCATGGCGTCGCTGGTGACCGGGAAGTCGGTGGAGTGGGTGAAGCCCGCCATGTGGATGGCGCCCAGGGGATCGGCTGACACTGACCACCCCAAGTCGTCGCTCGAGCCGCCCCAATAGGTGGCGTCCACCAGCGAGGCGGCGCCCGTGGCCGTGACGTCGATGACGGTGGCAAAGGCGTCCGAGCCGCCGCTGTTGCTGCTGCCGCTGGAGGGAGGCAGCGGGAAGTCGGTTGAGTAGGTGTCCCCCACCACGACTGCCCCAAGCCCCCGCACCGCTACGCCCCACGCTTGGTCGGTGCCGCTTCCGCCGATGTAGGTCGAATAGGTCACGGATGCGCCGTTGGCGTCAAGCACCGCAAGGTAGCCGTCGATGCCGCCGCCAAAGGTGGTCTGGAAGCCGTTGAGGGGCGCGAGCCATGAGGAGTCGGCCGAGCCGACCACGTAGGCTTGGTCGAGGAGGTCTACCGCGATGCCATTGCCCCAATCGCCGGTGCCGCCCAGGAACGTCGAGTAGGAAAGCCCGACCTTCAGGTTGCCCGTGCTGGTGTCCTCCACCAGGCGTGTTGCGAAGCCGTCACAACCGGTCACCCGGATGCCGGCAAAGACGCCGGCCGTGGTGGGGAAGTCCGTGCCGCTACTTGGCTGGCAGGTCTGGCCGGTGACGTAGGGGCGGCCCTGCTGGTCGATGGCAACACCGTAGCCGCCGTCGTCGCCGTCACCACCGAGGTAGGTGGAGTAGACGACGTCGGTGCCGTCGTTTTTGACTTTGGCCACGAAGGCATCCTGCCC
>JAIVGU010000089.1 GCA_020201445.1 Halobacteriales archaeon | reverse complement strand
ATCCAGAACGAGGACCGGCACGGCATCGTCCGCGGCCCGAAGGAGTCCGCCAAGTGATCTGCGACACGTGTGGTCTCCCGAAGGAGATCTGCGTCTGCGAGGACATCGCACGCGAGCAGCAGGAGATCCGCATCACCACGGACTCCCGCCGCTACGGCAAGAAGATGACCATCGTGGACGGCATCGTGGACTCCTCCATCTCCCTCGACAACCTGCTCTCGACCCTCAAGTCGAAGTGCGCCTGCGGCGGCACCCTCAAGGAGGGCGTCATCGAGCTGCAGGGCGACCACGCCAAGCGCGTGCAGAAGGTGCTTGGGGAAATGGGGTTCAAGGCCCGCGTAGAATAGGTCCTGCGGACCTATTCTACGCCGTGCGCCGGGGCCCCTCCGGGCCCCGGACCCCTCGGAGGAAGGGGCGGCCGCTCGCAACGGCGGGCCTCACCGGCCCGTCGGCTCCTTTCCTTGCTCGCGCCTCGCTCCGCTCGGCGCTCGCTCGGGCTCGCTGCGCTCGCGCGGCCGCCCAGGCCGGTTTTGCGGTTTGAACAGCCGGTCAATGGGTCGGCTTGCACAATCTTCATCGGGCCGCTCGCGTGCTGGAACGCGTGCGTCCCGTCTTCCTTGCCGTCGTCCTTGCCGTTGCGCTGGCCGGTTGCCTCTCCGGCTCCAGCCCCGCGCCGAGCCCGCCCATCGGCGCCGCTCCACCAGCGGATTGCCTGTCGTCGGTGCATGGCATCGACCTGCAGCGGGCCACCCTCGCGGAATTGCAGGATGCCCTCGCCAACGGCACCGTGACGAGCGTGCAGCTCGTGGACGCCTACGCCGCCCGGGTCGCGGCCTTCGACGCCGTCACCGGCCCCGGTCCCAAGCTCAACTCCGTGCAGGAGATCAGCCCCACGGCGCGGGCGCAGGCGGCGGCGCTGGACGCCGAGCGCAAGGCAGGCCACGTGCGCGGCCCGCTGCACGGCATCCCCATCCTGCTGAAGGACAACGTCGGCACCAGCGACGAGCCGACGACGGCGGGCTCCATCGCCCTGGCCAAGAACGTCCCGCCCGAGGACGCCACGCTCACGGCGCGGCTGCGCGCCGCGGGCGCCGTCATCCTGGGCAAGACGCACCTCTCCGAGTTCGCCAACTGGATGGCCACCGGGATGCCCAACGGCTACAGCTCCCTCGGCGGCCAGGTCGTCAACGCCTACACGGGCGGCGACCCCAGCGGCTCCTCGTCGGGCTCCGGCGTGGCGGCCTCGATGGCCCTCGCGGCGGCGGCCATCGGCACCGAGACCTCGGGCAGCATCCTCGGGCCCAGCGACGCCAACAGCCTCGTCGGGGTCAAGCCGACCACGGGCCTGGTGAGCCGCGCCGGCGTCATCCCGCTCGCCGCCAACTTCGACACGCCGGGGCCGATGGCGCGCTCCGTCGCCGATGCAGCGGCGGTCCTCTCCGCCATCGCCGGCGCCGACCCCAAGGACGCCCTGACGGCGGACACGGACTCCCACCTCCCACCCGGCGGCGACTACACGGCTGGGCTGCGCTCCGACGCGCTCCGGGGCGTGCGGCTTGGCTACGACTCCAGCGCGCGGGGACCTCTCTACACCCGAGCACTCGCCGACCTGGAGGCGGCCGGCGCGGAGCTGGTCGCCGTCGACATGGCCCAGCAGCCGGACCCCGGCGTGCTGGAGCTGGCGGTCATCTTCAACGAGTTCAAGCAGAACCTCAACGACTACCTCGCGCACCAGGCGGGGCCCGGCCTGCCGGTCTCCGACCTCACTGGCATCATCCTCTACAACCAGCAGCACCCGGACAAGGTGCGGTACGGCCAAGACCACCTCATCGAGTCCGACGCCATGCCGGGGGACGCGGTGACGGCCGCCAACGCCGCCACGCCCATCGTGCTCGCCAACCGCGCCGCCGCCGACCGCCTCTTCGCCGACAATGGCGTGGCGGCCATGGTCGGGCCTGGCCTGGACTACGTCTCCATGGGCGCCGCGGCCGGCTACCCGACCGTCATCGTCCCGGCCGGCTACACCCAGCATGACCCGCAGGGGCTGAGCTTCTTCGGGCCGGCGTGGAGCGAGGCGCGGCTGCTGTCGTACGCCTACGCCTACGAGCAGGCCACGCTGCGGCGCCTGCCGCCCACGGCCGTCACGCCGACGCTCCTCGACGGCGCCTGCGGCCTCACCACAGCTTGAGCATCGCCCAGAGCAGGAGCCCGACGCTCGCGGCGAGCGTGACGCCGGCGACCACGGTGGTGGTGCTGAGGAGGCGCCCCTGCGCGGTCGGGGACATGGGTGCCGCTGGCATTGTCCTCCGCCCCTGAAAAAGGTCGTGGCCAGGGAGGGAACAGGCGGCAGCAGCGCCTGCCACCTTCATTGGACATGTCAAGGCAAGGCGCGCACGGAGGAGAGGGAAGCGCCAGGAAGCCGTGCCATGGCCGCTTCGTGGGGACTGCCAGGGGGCGGCACTGGTTCGCCGACCGCAAGGGTCATAGGCAACCGAGCCGGTCCCTTCCCGCCCCAAGGGGCATTTGGTCGGCCAATGGGAGAAGAATTCGACGACGCGGACGACGGTGGGGAGGAGCTGTTCAACGAGGACCCGGACGACAACGCGACGACGCTGCGCCCCGGCGTCAAGAAGCACGTCTGCCCGAAGGACAACATCAGCCTCGAGTACCGCGTCGAGGGCCGCTTCGTCATCCGCTACTGCAAGAAGTGCGGGTACGAGGAAGAGGACTGACGCCGCGATGGCCTGCGGCCATCGCGGCGCGAGCTAAACCTGCTGGGGCGCGAGGCCTTCGTCTGCGGCACCCGAGCCAGCGGCCGGCTACAGGTTCGCCAGCAGCAGCCCGACCAGGTAGGAGAGCACCCACGCCACGAGGCCGATGATGGCGCCCTTGGCCCAGTCGGTGCGGAAGAAGATGGCGGTGAACAGGGCCCAGACGAGGATGGCGAGGATGATGCCGACGGCGCCGCCGACGTAGGCGGCGATGAGGCCGGCCAGCAGGGTGGAGATGACGGCGGAGGCGAGCGCGGCCAGCAGCGAGGAGCGGTCAAGCACCAGGCGCGCGGCGAGCCAGATGAACAGGGTGGCGACCAGGATGGAGACCAGGCCGGTGATCTGGAGCTGCGTGGTCGCGAAGGGCGCCGCCATGCCCAAGCCATCCGGGCGCGGCGAATAACCGTTCCGAAGGCCACATCCGCCACCCCTATCACCGGCCCCCTCCTGGGCGTGGCGTGGCCGTCAGCGACGCGTTGCGCGAGCGGGTGGCCCGCCTGCCGCGCGCGCCCGGCATCTACCAGTGGAAGGACGCGGGCGGCGTCGTGCTCTACGTCGGCAAGGCGGTGGACCTGCGCAGCCGCGCCTCCTCCTACCTCGACCCCGCGACGGCGAAGACGGGCCGCCTGATGCAGGAGGCGGCGGACCTCGACTACATCGCGGTGCGGACGGAGAAAGAGGCGCTGCTGCTGGAGCAGACGCTCATCAAGCGCCTGCGGCCGCGCTTCAACGTCCGCCTGACGGACGACAAGCAGTACCCGTACCTCAAGCTCACCGCGGAGCCCTACCCGCGCCTTCTGAAGGTGCACCGCCGCGAGGACGACGGCGCCACCTACTTCGGGCCCTTCCCCGACGGCTCGGGGGCGTTCTTCATCCTCCAGTCCCTCAACGACCTGGTCCCGCTGCGCCGCTGCCGCGTCCTGCCGAGGGAGAAGTGCCTCTACTACGACATCGGCAAGTGCATCGCGCCCTGCATCAAGGCCTGCACCGATGAGGAGTACCAGCGGCTCGTCGGGGAGGTGCAGGCCCTCCTGCGCGGCCGCAGCGACCGCCTGGTGGCGGAGGTGCAGGAGCGGCTGGAGAAGGCGGCCCTGGAGCACCGCTTCGAGCAGGCCGCCGCGCTGCGCGACCAGCTCCGCAGCCTGCAGACCATCCTCGACCGGCAGCACATGGTGCAGGAACGGCTGGAGGAGCGCGACGTCGCGGTGCTGGCCGGCAGCGGCGACCTCGGCGTCGTCGTCCTGCTGCACCAGCGCGACGGCCAGATCGCGGGCCAGTCGGTCTTCCACCTCGCGGGGGTCGCGCCGGGGGAGGAGGCGCAGGGGCTCGCCGACTTCCTGCGCGGCTACTACCAGGACCGCCTCGTCCCGCGCCACGTCGCCGCCGACCTGCCGGAGGGGATGGGGCCGCCGCTCCAGGGTGAGCTGCGGCTGCTGCGCGAGGGCGCCGTCACCGTCGAGACGCCGCAGAAGGGCGACAAGCGCCGCTGGGT